>DATNRC010000147.1:0-3169 GCA_036703705.1 Candidatus Obscuribacterales bacterium | reverse complement strand
CAGGTTTTTGGAGATGTCGGCGAGCGATGAATTGGGCAATATGTAAGTCTGAAATTTCTTTCTCGTCAAAAGCGAATTCAGCGATTCCTGACCGGACACAAGAAGCACTGCTCTGGGCTTGAGTTCTGTCATCCGTTCCAGATTGACCGACACGAAAGTGCCCACCGTTGGTTTGTCGACGAGCTGGGGGCGCAGCTCCTTGAGCACTGCGGCGCAGTTTGTGCAGAGAGCGGCGATTTTGTCTCCGGCGCCGATATCGAAAAGGAGCTCCGTATTGGAGGGGGCGAGAGAAATGAGACCTTCTCTTTGCCAAACCGGATGCGGTGATTTCTCCGCGTATGCCGCCGCGGCGACGGACAGCGTCACTGTGATGCCGGATATGGTGGCGATCCTCATTGCCCTGATTTGAGCCACTGCATCACCTCGTCAACCCGCTCCTGATTGCCGCTTTGAGAAACAATGAAAGTGCGATCCATAAGCTCCCAGTCGAATAAGGTCATTTTCGTGAGGCGGTGCACTTGCTTTTGATAGTCGATGTCCGTCCAGCGAAAGCCGTCTTCTAAAGGAGGAAACATAGGCGGAATAAAGACAATATGTGTATATTTTTCCGCTTGCTGCCGCGCCTTTTCATAAAACGCCTCCGTATCGTACGTCATTGCCTGATTGAAATTCCAGCGCAGCCACAACACCCAGCAATCAATCGTCGAGCGGTCGGAAAGAAAGCTGCCCAGCTTTTCCTCCTCGGCAATCTGATTTTCCAAAACCTTTCTTTTGAACTCTTCCTGGTCCGGAATCTCGCCAATACGCTCATATCCCATTTGAGCGCATAAATCCCTTGCCAGCTCCGGAATCACAGGCAAAGAAAGAAGTGGAGTCAGCATCTCCACAAGCGTGGTCTTGCCGACTCCACTGGCTCCTGTAACTATGATCCTAGTTGGGCGGGACGTTTTGGATGTTGGTTGTGATTTTGCCTTTATTGTCATCCTGATTGAGGAGCTTTCTATCCTTCTTGAGGACGTCCGTCAGGTCGACGCCCGTCAGTCCTTTTACCAGGCTCAGGCTTTGCGCTGCAACATTGAGCACGTCGTTGGTCAGCCTGTTGGCCCCAATTCCTTCTCCGCCGGTCGATACAACGGTCACATTGCCGATCTTCGACATGGGCTGAGCTGCTGCACTCACAAGGTCTGGCAGTTTTTCAATCATCATCGATGCGAGCGCGGCATCATTGTATTGTTTGAACGCTTCGGCCTTCTTGAGCATTGCTTCAGCTTCGGCCTGACCTTTGGCCGCAATGACGGTCGCCTGGGCAAGACCTTGTTGCTTTTCTGCCTCCGCTTGCGCGATACCCATGGCTTTTGTCGCTTCCGCTTCCGCCATCGCTTTCAAGCGGGTGGCATCAGCCTGACCCTTGGCAGTGAGCGCTGCGGCCTGGGCTTCTGCTTCCGCGAGCATGCGCCGCCTTTCTTGTTCGGCTTGAGTCAAAAGCCTGATTCTTGTTTGCTCGGCTTCGGCAGGCTTCGTTACGTCAGCTTCAAGAGCGACTTGCCGCTTCTGCACTTCCACTTGTTGCAGCTCTACTTCCTTCTGCGCTTCGACGATTTTGATTTTCTGCTTTTCCTCCGTCAGTTTTTGCTGCGTTTGCGCTTGCACGATTTCATATGCCAGGTCGCTCTGAGCTTTCGTTTTCGCTACTTCTTCCTGATACTTGGCTTGTGCCAGTTGGAAGTTTTTCGATCCTTCGGCAACACGCGTATCGGCGAGAAGCTTGGCTTTGGCTCCTTCTTCTGCCGCTTGCGCCTGGGCGATTGTCGAGTCTCTTTGCGCAGCGGCCTGAGCGATGGTTGTTTCTTTGGTGGCGTTGGCGACACCAATGTCGGCTTCGCGCTTGGCTTCAGCCGTGCGCTTGCGACCGAGGGCTTCCAGATAACCTACGTTGTCCTTGATTTCTTTGATAGTGAAGGAAACCACGGTGAGACCCATCTTGGCGAGGTCTGCCAGAGACACTTCCTGCACTTTCTGAGCAAATGCGTCGAAACTTTGAATCAGCTCTTCGACTTCCATAGTGCCGAGGATGGCGCGAAGGTGACCAACGAGTGTTTCGTGAGCGATTTGCGTAATTTCGTCCTCGCTCTTGTCGAGGAATTGCTCAGCCGCAGTAGCAATTGACGCGGGGTCGCCTTTTACTTTGACCTGGGCAACACCTTCAACATATATAGGCACGCCGTTTCTCGTGATGATTGGCGCCATCGATTTTACTTCGATGGTCATCACTTCGAGGCTCAGGAACGAGCGTTGCTGAATAACTGGATATACGGTGGCGCCGCCGCCGACAACGATTTTGAATTTGCGATCGTCCTCGCCGGCAAGCATACCCGAAATGATCATGGCCTGGTTAGGTCCGCACTTCTGATAGAAGCTGGAAATAGTCCAAACGATGAACAATCCCAACACGAAGATACCGACGACGGCACCTCCGGTCATCAATTCCACACCCATTGTATTTTCTCCTTTAGCGATTCCCTGCCGGAATTACTTACCTTTGTATTGCCCCAAAAACCGCCGCTGTAACTTAAGAGATTGTGAAACTCGTGATGTCATATATGGTGGCACTGCCCGTAATTAAAATTTCACTTTTTCCTCATCGCTGATCCTGTCGGTATCCGAGACGCCGTGTTTCCCTCAGACAAGTTCTTGCCATGGCTCGACCATGACCACGCCATTGCGGATGTCGGTAATCAAGACTTTGGAGCCGCGTTTGTACTCCGATTCGTCTTTGACGCATTTGGCCGGCATGTTATAGCGCTTGGATCCCAGAACATATGTTACCTCGCCGGTGCGGCCCGGCTGAATAGATACGCAAACTTCGGCTTCGTGGCCGATCGCTTCTTCAACTTTGGACGCTGTCGAAACATGGGATCGCACGACAAAAGCTCTTATCAACGCCGTTGTCACTTTGCGCATGACCAAGCCGGCAATTAAAGCCGGGACGATGGCGAAAGGACCGATGAATCTCTGCAGGCAAAAGCCGGTCAAACCAAAGAATGCCAAAAACACTGAAATGGACAGGGGGCTGAAGACTGCCATAACCTTCATTGTCCAATCAGGTCCCTGGCGGCGAACATAGGCGTGAGCGCCTGTGACCTTCGTCAATTGGTGCAATTGTCCGGCT
>DATNRC010000146.1:0-2514 GCA_036703705.1 Candidatus Obscuribacterales bacterium | reverse complement strand
CCAATTCCCTGTGAGCTTTTTCGCCGCAATGGCAGCAATGTTGGCGAAGTTGCCCAGAAACTGCTCCACACCAAGATATCCTTCAACCAGCCCGGCGGCTGCAGCATCTGCCTCATTGCGCCCGTCTTTTTTGGTTCCTACACCAGACTCGCGCACTTCATCAGCCGCCATACCGGCTTGAGACATGTATGGATTGAAGTCGGGAGGGTAGCCATTTTGCAAATTTTCCTTTATGCGCTGAAGATTGTGCAGATCGAACAGCCGAAGGATCACGGGCACTTCCTTCGCCGACGTCTGGTCTTTTATCAAGCCCTTGTCTTTATATTGCGAAATGCGCACATCGCTGGAGTTGTTATGCCAAAAGAGATCTATTGGATAATGCTTCAGAACTTCATCCGAGAAGCCGAGCTTCTTCAGGGCCCGGGAAGCCAGCTCTTTGCTGACGTCGGCATTTGCCGGCAGATCGCTGACATCGACGTTGACACGCATGCCTCTGGAAAGTGCATATGCCTGCCACATCGCCATCGCAAGGCGCGCTGATTGTCCTGAGCGGAAGAAGTCTTCCGGCTCCAGAATTTTCTCTTTCGAAGAGAGAACTGAAAATGCGGGCTCTCCGCCACGCCGAGTTTTGCCTACATGGCGCTCGGATGCTGATGATTCGGCGGCGCCAATCACGGCTTCGCCGGCCCCCGCCTGAGAGACACGGATAATGGTGCCTGTCCGGGCGTCATGCCCGGGAATTTCGATAAGGCGCCCGGCAAGTATCTTTTGTGCGGGCGAGTCGATGACGTTGATAGCGCAGATTTCTTGAGCGAGGGCTCTTATGTTGCGTTTTTCTTCCTCCGTCATGTCAAGCTTCTTGTCCAGGCCAAGCTGCTCCGCCGCCAGCTCGATAGCTGTTTTGTTGCCATCGGTGGTGAACTCGCGAGGCCGGCAACCAATTCGTATGATGTAGCCTTCATAGTCATCGCCGGCAGGGTAGATGTACTCATAGGCCGCGCCCTTCGCCGCGCTCGCCTCTTGACTCTTTCTCGCCGCGCCGTTGTGCTTGTCCGTTTGCGCATTTTGTGGCGCTTCCGGCTTGCCTGCATCGCCTGCGGAATTCTTAGCTGCCTTCTTACTCTCAACTCCTTGTTTATACTCAGTCTGCTGCGCAAAAAGCTCATTGAATGTCCATGAATCTGGCTCAACTGTTGCATCGCATGGCTGAGAAAGGTAGTCGTCGATGAGTCCTATTGAGTATTCGCTCATGGTAGTAATCCTTGTTTGTAGCAACAAGCAGGAGGCTCAAAAACTCGTTGGTTGATTGAACCTCTGAGGGTGAAGTGCCGTTGGGCTCTTGCGGCGCTGAGTTCCGCCGATTGTGGCCGAATGCGCCCCAATCCTCCAGTGCCCGAAGGCATCCAGCGCGATGACTTTAGTCATGAAAGCCGTGACGCTGCCGGACATGACCAAAGTCACCGCGCAGGCTGTGACATCAGAGTGATGCGCCTGACCTTGGACGCGCCTACACTGGGCGGAGGCAATCTGATGTTTTATTTTCCTGTTTCTAAACCTGAAATCAGAGAGGTGAGGGCAATGGCAGTACCAGGGGTTCTGAGGCGCTGGTAAATGAGTCGCACAATTGCGCGGATGCGGGAATAAGTAAGGAGGAGGCCTGAGTCGATGCTGAAGAGCTATAAAGCCTCAAGGAAGAAGGGAGCTACTCTGGGCCTGGTGGCGGTCGTGGCTCTGGTCGTCATTGCCGTTGGCATAGCCTTTTTCTTTCTCATTCGTATGCTCGGGGCAAGCAGCGAGCTCAATTGCTCAGTGGAGGCAGCTACTCTCAATGCCGCCAAGGCGGCATTGCGGAAGCCCACAGTCAATGTGGCGAAGCTCGGACTGACGGAGTTTGCCGGACTGGGTGAAAATGGAAGCGATGAGATCAGCCTCTACACATACAACAAAGCCGTGGCTGCCGTATTGCTTGTGGCCATGAACGCCGAGGAGGAGAAGACAGCGAGCGCACGCGCGCACGCAAAAAAGATTGCCGACGATTTAGTTAAGCTTGGAACCGCCCTGGCGGACAAGATGAAAGACGAGCCGGACATCGAAAGCGCCTTCGACGGCTTCTCTCGCTTCAACAGCTTGAAGTTTCTGGGAAGGGACAGCAAATTCGTGCGAACGGCACCGCTTGAGTTTGCCTATTTGAAGCCGGGGCGGTCGACCAACATTTATTTCGATCCAAAAGAAATCCCTCCTTCGGTAAATCTTTCGCCTTACTTGAATACGGACAAGGATGCAGCAAGGTCGGAGACCGGGCAGCCGTATGTTCGTGGTTATGTGCCGCTGAGCGTGGGCGGCATAACCTGTTGGGGTGTCCCCGTTTTTCCGTGCGATCGCCCGCATCAGATCTCGCTCACTGACTTTGATGCCGCTCGCGAATTTCCCAATCGCGCCGTGCAAGACGCCATACCGCCAAATGCCCTGAAGGCAATCGCCAAAGCTCAGGATGCACGCACCTCCTATTTCATT
>DATNRC010000145.1:0-4634 GCA_036703705.1 Candidatus Obscuribacterales bacterium | reverse complement strand
GCTCACGCGAGATCAAGCCGAGTTCAATCAAGATGTCGCCGAAAGACTGCTGGCGACCGAAACTCAACTCGAGCGCATTCATGATGTCGCTTTCGGTAAGGATGCCTGAAAGCATAAGCAATTCCCCGAGGCGAATTGTCTTTTTCTTGGCGGCCGGCTTGTCCAATCCGTGATGGACGAGATTCTGCTCCAGCGGCGGCCTCGTTGTGTTCAGCGGATTGAGAACCTGCACTGCGCGCGCATAGCTCATTCGCCCGTCCCGTATCATCTCCTGAATTTCCAGAGCTTTTGCAAGGAGGCTATGCGGAACGGCTCCCATCAGGCTCAGCATGCGACCCAGAGGAATGCCCGTCTCATAGCTCGATCGTTGCGCTTCTTCGAGCTGCTCCTGCGTGATTACCTGTGCTTCAACGAGTAGGCTCCCCAGCCTGCTGATGGCAATAGGAGAAGGATCGGGAGTGACGTCCCAACCGGCGCGCTGCAAGGCTTCGCGGATAGGAAGGCCTTCAGCCCTCACGAAAGACACCGCCTTTCGTGCCACAGCAATCGGCAAGCCTGAGGTCCGCATGAGATTTTGTATCTCTAGAACCAGCTTGAGATCCTCCTCTTTGATGTGCCCGGCTAAAACCAGCGAGCGCCCCAGCGGCAGCCCAACCTGCACCGCCAGTTTGATTGTTTCATCCAGCTCGGACTCATTGACAAAATCCAGCGTTCGCAGAAGCTCGCCGATTTTCTGTTCTTTCGTAATCTTGGTCATTATGGATCCTGATCTCTTAAGCGATTTCGCAGTCTCTCGGGACGTCAAATGCTTATATTCCCAGGCTAATAGGACTTGAGCCAGTCTATGCACTACATTTTTCACCGGGAATGGCTAATTTAACCAGCAGCTTGATGCGAGATGCTCATACCGGTGTTACGCCTTGATGCAACGGTCGCAGATAGCACTGCGTGACCTCGCGCGGCTCTCCGGCGAACACCCGGGCATACTGGAGTCGAGTCCTGCATGACCTCGCGCGCAGTCGGAAGAATGCCAGGCTTACTGTCGCCTGAGTTAAGGATTGGAATGGCTCCCGTTCCTATCTGATTCTGCCTCTGGTTGGTCGTCCGACTCATCAGACTCATCCGCCTCGTCTGTCACAATGGACTGAAAGTTCACGTCTTCAAGGACTCGATCTTGGTTAAGACCGTCATCTACCAGGTTGTCTGCCAAGATTATCTTTCCTGCATTGATCGGCGTTCTTGCCACTCGTCCAACAAGGTCTTTCTTTGACTCGAATGAAAATACCGATATGCGATCGATCGATAGTTCGCGCTCTACGAGAGCGTCACTAGCAATCTTTTCACCAGCTCTGATTTTGCGACTGGAAACGACTATTTTGCCCATTTCCGTCAGTTCGTTAGATCGCCTCATCTGAGCTGCTTGTGTTGCGTAGTCGGTCTCGTTTTCTTTGCGCATATATTCCAGCGACATAATCGTCACGGTTAGAAGGCCAACCAGTGACAGTGCAGTGAAGCCGAAAAACTTTAGAAAGGGGAAAGGCTTACTGTCACGACTTCCCTTCGATATCATCGAGAACACGAGAGATATGATAAGCGCGCACACAATGGTAATTGTGATAAGCATAGTCCATCCCAGCATCATGGAGGAGTTCTCCGTGCAAGCAACGCAAGCACAAGTGCGAACCGAAATCAGCCACTATTAACACACATCGGATGGGCGAATTCTATGGCGATTTCTCGTGACGTTGACCAGGGAAAACACTAGGCCTCAATGCCCAGTGTTTAGTGTAAGCGCCACGATTTCCGGCGGGCAGAACAAACGAGCCGGGAGAATGCTCGTGCCGATGCCGCTTGTGACGATCAGTTTCCTACCATGTTCGTGATAGAGACCAGACGCATACCGCGTTCCTGTTTTGCAGGGAACTAGAAGCGCACCAAGGAGCGGCAGTCGAATCTGCCCGCCATGAGTGTGGCTTGCGCAGGTCAGCATTACGTGTGGTGGCAAGTGAGGAAATGTGTCAGGCGAGTGAATGAGGGCAATCGTCGGCTTATCGATTGGCGCGGTGCTAAAAGTATCTTTCACGGCTTCCTGTTGATTTCCATGGAATTCTATGCCGGCGACAATGAATTCATCGGCTGAGTCGGGCATGATCCGGACACATGTGTTTTCCAACACCTTAATCTCGGCACTTTCAAGTGCCTTTGTAATTCGCTCCTTTCCGTGCCATAAATCATGGTTGCCCAGAACGGCAAGCTTACCGTGTCTTGCTTTCAACGCCTTCAGTTCTTGTGCCACTGATTCCGGGTTGAGCGGGCTGCCGAACAATACGAAAGTAGCAACAAAATCACCGAGCAGGAAGATGAGATCAGGTTCTTGCTCATTGATCAGCTCCACGATTTTATGTAGCTTCTCAATTCCTATGAATGGCGAGCCAGCATGAATGCAGCCGAGCATGACTATTTTGATTGGCTTGACTGTTGAAGATGCTTTCAGAGCATAATGTTTGACAATAAGCTTACGCGGCTCAAAGAGCACCGCCCAAACAGCAAGCACGACCAATCCCAGGACAAGCGTCAAGCCCGCTGCCGGCACTGCCGACAAAAGAGCTTGGACTGCGAAAAGCGCCAGCAAAGCGAATGCGAAAAGCTTGAGAAGATCTGGAATCAAGACGTCACGCACTTTCGTTATTTTTGTTTCCGCGAACGATAAAGTCGAATATGCACTTTCTCTACCGTGGCAAGTCCTTCCTGGATGACGGAATCTACGACATTCAAGAAGTCTTCTATTTTCTGCAGTTCGTCCACTATCTCAATTATGATCGGAAGATCAGTCGACAGATCCAATAGTTTAACTGTGTGAATCTGGCTGTGAGCGCCGAATCCGACCATTCCACGCAATACAGTCGCACCTGCCAACCCCTGTTCTTTTGCCTTGCGAACTATCCACTCGTACAACGGCTTGCCGTCATGCTTGTCGCTCTCACCCACAAAGATTCGCAGCAAGTGACCATTCTCGGGAAGCATGCCTTACCTCTCTCGTTAAAACAAACGGCCTATCACCCATCCTAGCCAAACAAAAAGAAGACCGAGCACCACCTGCAATATCGAATTTGCCATGGCACTCAACACTTCGCCATCGCGCAGCAGCTGAAAGGTCTCGAATCCAAAAGAAGAAAATGTCGTATACCCACCCAAAACACCGACAAAGAGAAAGAGGCGTGTTTCACCCTGGAAAAGGCCTTTTGACTCCGCCAGTTGGGCTAGAAGCCCGATTAACAAACATCCGACCATATTCACGCTGAATGTTCCAATTGGAAACGTCCAACCATTCCACGCGCGCTGAACTGCTGGACTCATCAAATAGCGAAATACGCCACCGATTCCCGCTCCCAGAAAAACGATCAGATATCTCATGCCCGGAGTCCTCTTTTGGCGGACAGGCCACATACGCGCCCGACTATAATAGCTCGTCCGGGAGCTGCCGGCAGATTAGATACCGCAGAATGGTGACGCGTAGAAAAGAGGCTGGCATAAGGCTACCGCAGAATGGTGACGCGTAGAAAAGAGGCTGGCCTAGGGCTACCGCGGAATGGTGACGCGTAGAAAAGAGGCTGGCATAGGGCGTTTGCTCAAAGCTTTCCACGTCGCTTCAGTCAAGCGGCATCCACAGATCTTGCTCGATCATATACCAATACCTGCCGTCGGGCGACGTTGCTACATGGATGGGTTCTCCGCTTGCATTGCGATTTCTCACCAACTTTCGTCCATCGCCGTAATCCAGCGCCACTATCTCCTGTAACTCATCAACACCAATTTTCACGCCTCTCTCATACTTGTATTCGCGCGCGACCTGAGCCGTCCTCATGAGATCGCGATGCTCTGGCTTGGCGATTGGAAATTGTTTGGCATTGAAAAGGAAGTCAATTGTCATTAGGCAACCAGCGCAGCGAGAGTGGACATCAGGAGGAGCACCGTGCACGATACCGCGAAGGCAAGTCGCATGGAGTGCTTGTAGAGCAGGCAAACTGCCGGCACCGTCAAGATGCAAGTGGCGGCGCCAATTCTGCTCAGGTTGAGCGCTTCATCTGCCGAAAGTCTTCCGTCGACAATTGAATTGCCGAACCAAATGCCGATCGACATGATGGCAGCCGCGTAAAAAACCGAGAGAAAAATGCTCGGCAAGAGTGGCAATGCTTTGATTGCATTTGTTGAATCTTGCAGTCTATCGAATGTGAAAAAACGGCTCTGGCTTTTGAGTGATTGCATGCTATTAATCCTCGAAAATCTGCATTCGATGTTGCGTGGAAGTGAAAGACCATCGTTGGGGAGTACAGCGAGGATGGTAGGTCGGGATTGTAGAAAATTAGTGGCAGTCGAAAAATGCGAGGAAATACGAATCATGCCCAAACCGCAACTCCTGACTCACCATACGCGCGCATTTCCCTCTCGCTAATGGTCAAAGTTCCTATGCGGCTGAGCGGATCGTTTATCACATACCTCTTGCTTCCGTTTTCATCTTGTTGCGCGCCCACGACAAGGATGTAATGGCCGCCGTTGAATTTGGAATACTCGGCTCGAGATAATCTGTTGCCGTAAGAGCGTCCAGGGTTGCCCAGGGCGACGATCATCTTGCC
>DATNRC010000144.1:0-9173 GCA_036703705.1 Candidatus Obscuribacterales bacterium | reverse complement strand
ATCGCATCTGGTGGCTCACAAAGTGTTTTCCAACCAGTACACTGCAAACACGATCACTAAACAACTACATCTGCAATGCCAGACCTGACAGCTGCTATGCGGCATGCATATAAAGGTACGAAGAGCACGATTTGGTTCCCGAGGTCGAGACACTGCAGCTGATGGTATCACCGATGATGCAGCCAACTGTTGAATTCAACACTGCAGAATAACCGGGCCTGCTGTATCTTAGTGTTCCCAGTGAAGACACGCGAGATAAGTGGAGCTGCCCAACAGCTCTTGAGTTGTGGTCTGCACAGGGAGAATTCGAACATGATGAAGCTGAATGACCTTGCCGCCGCCACCGAACAGCTGAAGGCCAGGTCCTTTGAAAAGTTTCAACTGTGCTTCAATCTTTCGGACCCAAATGATGTTTCCAATCTGTACACGAGAGACATCGGACCAGCTGCGCATCTCGTCGCCGACAAATTCGGCTCCATTGAATTCGTCGGCGACCTCAATTCTCAAAGTAACCACAGCAACGACCAAACTGTGGGGAAATTCACCGACAGCAAACCTGGTAAAGCCGGAACGCAGCCGGAAAGCCGGACAGCGGGGAATGGAGAACTGAGGGATGAGCAAGGGCTTTTAGTGTGGTTTACCAGAGGGCGTCGTAAAATTCAGGTTCTTGCCCAATATGAAACGCACAGCACGGCAGACAATCCGCAAATCAATGCCCTCGTTATAGGAACCAGCAACAAGACACTCATGGAATTCTGGCGCCAATCCGATGGGAGCTACACTCTCGCACTGGAGGGGCGTCCCACACAGCACGTATTCAACAGACTCAACGTCTGCCAGGAAACTGGGAAACTCTACTTCTCTTCGCTGGATGGCATTCAAGGTTACCTGGACAGCGATGGGCACTGGCGGGGGAACGGAAAGCCCTTGGTGGCTTAACTCCATATTGGAACGCATTTTCACGATCAGGGCGCAGACAGGGGCGCGCTTGTGAGCTCATTGAAATCTGGGAGGGCAACGCGTTCTGCGCAATTCAACAGTGCGCCCTGGACAATTCTGCGCTATCGTCATCAACGAACAAAGCTCTGCCTAGCCCAGAAGAGCTAGGGTCGCCATCTTCGGGGCGCGGCCAAATCTTACTAAACATCGGACAGACAGAGGCAAAACGGTGGCGCCACGGCGCTTCCCTGATGTTGCAACTGATCCGTGTAGATTTTAGGCCCTTTGCCTTCGAGGAAACAAACATGACTCTTACGCTCAATCTTGAAAAATTTCAAGGGCTCCCCCTGCATAAGCGCGTAACACTGGCGCTAATCGATGCGATCCTCCGCGGAGAACTTCAACCTGGCGAAGCGCTTCCTTCCAGCCGCAAGTTAGCCAAAGACCTCGCGATTTCTCGATGCACGGTCAGCAATAGCTATGAAGTACTGATCAGTCTTGGATTAGCAGAGACGACACCCTGCAAATCAATTTACGTGAGCACAACCTTGCAAACAGACTTTTCTCCAGCGAGCTTCGAACCTATTTATAGAGGAGTAGCAGGCGACAACTGGATGAATGTGTGCGGCGGACAAATAGTGGCTTCGTTGAAATCTTGACCAGGAAAATTGGCGGGAGCCAAAATGTTGCCAAAATCATGCCCCCCACAAGCCAAAATGAAGCCGTATCGTAGCAGGTATGGATACTCGCTAAGGGGATAAGGCAATGATCGCAAGCACCCTCCCTCCCAACACTACTTGTGCACTATCCGCGAGCTATGCTTATGTCGCGCAAAGAGGGCTTGGTATGGCCTTCGAGCTCAACCTGGGCGGCAGACACTCCATGGATGTCTGCCGCTCTGCTCTCGAAATGGGTACCGTCAAGTTCGCGCAAGTTGGCGAGCACAAATTGGTTTGCCTTGTCGGCCCGGATCACTCATCCGTGGCTGAGGTCGAAATATCACTCACACCATTGGACATGGACGTAACTGCCATTCAGATTCGAGCTTTGAGATTGATGGAAGGATGTGCGTCGGCACTAAAAAAGCAGATCAGAAATCTATACACGCTAATCTTGCGAAGCATGTCGAAACAGATCTGGGCAACGGAAGGAAAGCTAATAGTTTCAATGGCTATCCGAAACATATAAGAGAACGGGTCGCCCAAGATTTACATTCACCGAACGCCCAGTTTTGAATTCAATACGAGCTGCGGTGCCCATGGCGGAACACTAAAAAGTGTGCTTTCCCTCAGCTGGTTTGCTATCCATAAAAAAATAGTGAAACCGTGGTCACTTCGATGCTCAAGCAGGTCGAGCCTGCAGAGAGCAACCGATATTTGCCGCCGCTTGACCATTCCGAGCCTCGTCCTTTCATTGCGCGAATTCAATTGCAATCGATGCGGCGGCCGATTTAGTCTTAATCAAACGTTTAGATCTCCTTCAGTCGCATCAACCCAACAGCACGTCATTATCTGCCCCACGAGCGATTTCAAAAGAGCGCACAGCCGCCTCAGATTCGTTCACCGCATATAGTGCCGGCGTCACCGGGGTTTAACGTGGACTGTGCTGGTTCATTGATCGTCGCCGGCCCCATCTCCGACAGCAAGTCTATCAGTGGCCCTCGACGACCAGGTTGTCAGGCAATGCGCCGCGCCGCTCATCGGCAAAGTTCGCCAAGCCATTGGAGACTGAGCATAACGACAGCGATGTGAGCTCAAACGAAAACAGCAGAAGATTTGCACTGAAGAATTGCACTGCCTATATGGCTCATCAAGCCTGCAGAAAGGAATCCGCATGACACGCACCGTCCGACACGGCTTCACTCTCATTGAACTTCTGGTCGTGATCGCCATCATGGCCATCCTGGCGGCCATTCTCTTTCCGGTCTTTGCCGGCGTTCGCGCCAGGGGCTGGCAGACCAAATGCATGGTGCAGATGAAGCAGCTCCAGCAAGCTCACCAGATGTGGGTCCAGGACCACGACGGCGAGATCCCGAATTGGTATTACTCTCTCAACCCGCAATCGCCCACGAGCTATCAAAAGAAGTTCGGCGAACATCCGACGAAGACCAAGGATCCTAATTGGATCTTCTGGCCGGAGTTCCTCTCGAACTACATCAGGGACAGGCAAATTCTGGATGATCCGGGCTTCCAAGCCGGTCGCACGGGAAATCCGGGCGAATGGATGGCCGATCAGATGCTCGGCAGCTGGGGCCCAGGCGGAAGTGGAACTGAAGACAATCCGTACTGGCGATGGGCAGGCCCAGCCTCTCGCACAGGCACCGGCATGCATGAATCGCAAATCGTCCGCACGTCAGAGACGATCTGCTTTATCGACGGCTATCTGACGACTGAGGTGATCTGGCTCGACCCAAAGCGGCACCGTGGCGGCGTCAACGCGGTAATGCATGACGGGAGCGCTCGTTGGCTTCCGACCCGAAACATGCCGGACTACAGCCCCGCACCAAGCCTGTGGCAGGTCGAGCAAAAGAACGGTATCTACCGTTATCGGTTCATCTCCGCAGACATCGAGTGATTCTCATCATCTTGATCCGGGAGCTTCTCATTCGTGCCCGCCCATGAGCCTAGACAGCAAGGTGCGCGCTGACAAGCTCCCGGATCTTACTGCCAAGAGACGAGTCTCATTTGGCTTTCCTTCTTCGAACGCCTTCTCAGGAAATGGCTCCACCCGGCGATTCATCACACGTACAGGCGTGTTCGAGCACAACCTTATAAAAGGATCGCACTGCTGTTTCGATCTGATCCTCTGCGATGTTCATAGCATCCAACAAGAGTCCGCTCTCCGGCCGGCCGGTTCGATAGTACTTGGAGAGCCAATCCACTTCGACTCCTGCCTGCTTCTGTGCTTTTGCAACCGCCCCATCATCAATCACATTTTTGAACACGATCTTATGTCTCGTGCCGTTGAATGGCGGCTCGTATTCCACAATCCACTGGGGGAGTGATGCAAGCAACTGTGCCAGCAACAAAGAGCGGCGCTTCATAGTGAACTTCACATTAGCAAGGAATTGGTAGAGACAGTCTTCCGACAAAAGCTCCAATGCCACCAGCTGGGTCAGCAAACTGCATGCGGTGTTGAGTTTCCATTTGGCGACAGCAATAGATGCGATCAATTGCTCGGGAACAATCATGAAACCGAGCGGAATCAACCCCGGATACCAAATCGATGCCGAACCAACATAAATGACTGAAGGTTGACCGTTCTGCGCCTGTTGCTCAGCACACAACGACCGGTAATTATCCGGCAGGTTTCCTAAATGCAAACCAAATTCGTTTTCGATTATCACCCCTTCACGTTGCGCGGCCCATTTGAGGATGTTCTTTCGCCCCTCAGCCGACAATATCGGTGTCAGCGGATGTCCTGAGACTGGCGAAATATGTATCACCCTGACGTCCGCATTGATACCATCAACAATCGTGAGCCCCTCTTGAGACTGCCCCGCGAAAATAACTTCAGCATCTTGTGCTGCCAATGGCAGGATGGATCTTTCAGGAGCCGGATGTGAAACTATAATAGCCGTCCCATTTCCGAGCAACGTCTGTGCTGCAAGGGTAAGCGCTTCTTTCTCTCCCGATACTACAATTACCTGGTTCGCCGAGCAGTCGATGTGCAAAAGTTGTCTGGCTATGACGGCAAGCCGCACGCGCAGGCGTGCATCACCGAGCGGATCTATCTTTGTGTGCTGCAGGCGAGCGAATTCAGCTCCGGCAATCTTCAGTTTTTCAATGAGGAATGAAACTTCTTTGCCGGAAAAACTTTGTTGCCTTCCAAGGAAGTCAAATTTTTGAATCACACTTTGCGATGAGAGCCCGTCACTGCTCACAAGTTCGGGCTGTCCTTCTGACTCTTTCTTCTGCTCGGCGCTGCAAACATAGTAACCACTTCCGCCTCTGGCCCTGATGCACTTCCTGCGCACAAGTATGTCCAGTGAGCGGCGCACGGTCACAGTGGAGACTTTGAGCTGCCTGGCGAGCTGGCGGACTGATGGAAGACGCTCACCGGCGAAAAGAATTCCGTCCCGGATCAACCGCTCAATTTCTTTGGCAATTTGCTCATAAAGTGGTGAGCTGTTGAAATATTCCAGATTGAGCAGCAATTGTTTAGCCATAGAGCTCTCTCAAAACCTCGTCGAAAGTTGAGACTGCATTGACGATTTGCTCTTTGGAGGCAAGAGCGAAGTTAAAGATTACCCCCGGTCTCCTCGGAGGCTGAATAAAGTAAGGTGAGATAGGCAATGCCACGGCACCTGGAAGGCGAGAAGCAGCTATCAATGCCACGTCATCGACAGTGCTGGGAAGCCAGACCGCCTGATAGCATCCGGCTCGTGCCGGAGTGTAGATAAATTGTGATCGCCGGCTTTGCGAAAGTTGTTCGAGCAACACAGACCGCTTCTCATCAAATTGCTTGGACAGGTCCTGCACACGCCGTTCGAGAAGTCCTTCTTCAATGAATTGGAGAAGCATGCGTTGAACAAGATGATTGGCCGGAGTTGCAAGCGCGACCTGCGTTGAAAGGAGGAGATCTTTCAGCGCTCCTTTTGCCACCATCAAGCCCAGTCGCCAGGCTGCGCCAAGTGTCACGTTGAATCCACACAGCAAAACCACTTTCTCGGGCGCAAGTGAAAAAATTGGAAGTGATCTTCGGCTGTCATACGTGAACTCACCTACATTGTCTTCCTCAATGACGACTGAGTTTTTAGACCGCGCCCAACCTGCGATTTGCGTCCGCCGAGAAGCGGGTAGAATGGCTCCCGTTGGAAACTGGCACGAGGGGTTGCAGTACAACAATTGGGCAGAACGCGATTCAAGCTCGTCGATTATGATGCCCGCGTTATCTAGGAGAACGGGAATGGCAGTTGCTCCTGAGCGAGCCAGAATGGTGCGTGCTAACATACTGCCGGGCTCCTCAATCAGAAATGACTGAGATCCTTTAAGGAGACTACAGGCGATGATGTTAAGCGCCTCACGCGTCCCATTCGTGATCATAATATCGTCAGCGGTGCACTTCACTCCTTTTGAAACGTTCAACCAGTGTGCGAGGTGCTCTCTGAGCGCCGGTAATCCCTGTTTGTCATAGCTGTCCTGGCGATCGTTGATGATCGAAATCGACCAGTTGGATAACAGTTCAGGACGTCTTCGCTTTTCTCTCGAGGGAATTTCAACATTCATCCCCAATCGGCCGGCATGATTTCCAATGCGCTGTGTGTTCTCCCTCATGGCCTCGCTGCGCAGCTCTGGAGGCATGAGTTTCCACAGCTGTGCCTCGCATTCAGTCAGCAATTGTCGAAACGATCTCACTGCTTCGGGTGCTTCTTGTTGCTCCGCGACTCCGATCGCCGAAAGATCTGCGCACTTGTCAGATACAAACGTTCCCACCCCACGCAGAGAGCACAACGTTCCCTCAGCGATCAATTGATCCATGCATTTCTGAACAGTAGCTTTAGATATTGCCAAGCGCTTGCTCATCAATCGAACACTGGGAAAGCGATCTTTGGGCAAGAGTTTTCCTCTCGCAATTAACACGCGCACAGCCTGAGCCATCTGGCGATACATTGGCTGCTTGTCCTTAGGATTGAGATGTGCAAGTAAGTGGGCAAAAATCTCATCCATGTCGGGGACGACGATTGGTCCCGCTGCATTTTCGTATACCGGGCATAACGCGGCTCCAGCAACGGCAATTGCATCTCCGTGGCCGGGTGGCGCAAAGCCAACAGCAGTGACAGCAGAGGATTCCGCTTGCGGAAGCGCCTCGGACTTCTCCATCCCTTCATGGGACGTAGCTGAGGGATCTGGCATTGGTTCGTCTCCCAAAAGCTTGGCACCAGTCCTGGTGCTCAGTGGTAAGTTGGTCTCAGGTTAAAGCGGATTCGGGCAGCCAGCAATGTGCAATTGAACAGCAGCATTAACCGTGCTCTCTTTGTTCGTGCCGCCAATCGAGCTCATACACGTCGGGTGTACACTCTTGCCGGAGAAAGGCCGCCAATTCATTTATCAAGCGTGCTTCTTTGCGAAGCTTTGTCGAAAGAGCGATGTGCCGCCTGGCACTCTCCTGCAACGCGCGGGCTCGCTCATCGAATTCGCATGCGCGTCTGCGAAAGGCGTCACAAAACATCTCAGCCAGGTTAGTGTCTTTCGCAGGATAAGCCAAGGCGATACTCTCGAGAACATTATGCAGTTCGGACTGCCAGCGAGCCAGCATCTCCGCGACAACTACGTTGGAGTCAATGTCCATTTGCAGCCGCTTGCATTTCGATTCACAGCGCCCCTCAAGATGATTGCGAAAGTGGACTTGGTTTAATTCGCCTTCTGCTTCCTCTATGCGCTTGCGCGCCTGCGCAATAACGAAATTGAAGCGCTGAAAAACGTGGCTGAAGATGGAGTCCACCATATCCGGTACCACAGAAAAGACGTTTGGATTGTGCAAGTCGCCGGACAAACGATTTGCTTCCAACCGGCAAAGGATTGCTTGTTTGCGCAACGAATAGGCTTGTCTTTCGAGCCGCGCCGCCTGCCATCGGTGAAAAGCAGCTTGCCTGCAAAGACGACCAGCGCCTTCCAACCAAAGGTCGAATGTCTCGATATCGCCCGCACGTTCCACTCCTTGAGCAGCTCCGCTGCCGCCTGCAGATTCCACTCCTTGAGCAGCTCCGTTGCCGCCTGCAGATTCCACTCCTTGAGCAGCTCCGCTGCAATCATCCTGTTTGTCGCTGTCCTGCTCGTCGCGAGCGAATTGTGTTTGTAATCGCTCGACTGTCGAGCCCGCGAACGATGAGCACTTACCAGAACGAGTCACGGTTTCCGCGATAAGCGACAAGGAAATGCCAGCAACGTGTGACATCGTGATCTCCGGTAGCCAGGATGGGTCTGGGGGCTGTCGACACAAGATTCGACCGCGCTTTTACTGTAGAGCTGAATTACACCTCCCACACCGTTGAATTGCACATCACCCAGCATTCTTAATAAGAGCGTGCTGCTTGTTTGATTTAGTGATGAAGGGCAGTTCACGCGAAAAAGACCAGCCCGAATTACCGGCATAGCACGCAAGTGGTACGACTGAACGAAAGATATGAACAACAACAACAACAACAACGACAACAACAACAAACTCCAGACTCTGCTTTCCATGGCCTCCGCCCAACTCGCTCGCAATTACGAATTGCGTGCATACAGCTCCGACGGCTACTTCGCCGAAGCAGCTGATGTGTTGCGTTCGACTTTGACCGATTCGAAAGAAGGAATCACTATCGGCGACGCGAAAGCCACGCTCTGGTCGACATTCCTCACTGAAGACGCTTGCGACTTGCTGAGGAAATGCGCGCCCAATCTCTTCTGGTTCTGGAAGCTCCTGAGAAATAGCATGATCTACGCTCAAGGGAAGGGTGATGCTCTGCCGATCGATGTGCAGCACGTGATTTTGGCGATCGAGGACGAGCAGGCAAGCGCCCTGACATGCTACAGGCAGTTGCTCGGGCGCCCGGTTCAGTCGCTTGCTCCTGCGGAGGCCGCGCTGCTTGGTGGTGCCGGCTACCTTATCGTGAGCGATGACGAAGCCGACCTGCAACTGCAATGGCATCCGGTCCTGCTTCCAGGCGCGTCTTGCAGGTGAGATCGCTCGCGGGAACAGCTACAACGGATATGCTAGTTTCCGGAACTGCCACGGCACGGAAAACTCCATACCAAGCAGATATCTGAAAGCATGCCCGGCTTTGTGAGTCTCCTTGTGGTAAGGGAGTATTCAAAGCACTCAGACGCCTTGGTCTCGCAGGCAAGATGAAACGAGTCCGCAGCCTCCTAAGAAGGACCTAGATTCATTTCGCGTCGGCCAATGCGCTAGGAATCAAGCACAAAGCTCTCTCAAGGGAAGCGGCTGTCACAGCAAAGGAGCGGTGCCCTTAAACCCTTAAGGACACAATCGGTTCGATGCTTAGGAGACGCCGCTTCCCCAATGTGAGAGTGGTGCGAACAATTTGCAATGCATTGCTCTGAACAATAAAACAAGATTTTTGTCTACGAGTTTTTATAGTTATACGAGCGGTCCGGGATTATTCATTGCATGCCACCGCTGGCGATAGCAAAAAGTGAGAGAAACGGCTTGAATTAGGCTCTCCGGTATCTGATCTTTGGCTCTGGCAAACGTGGTTTTGACTGAGGCTCGTTACCGCAAAGCCTAGGTCA
>DATNRC010000143.1:0-2665 GCA_036703705.1 Candidatus Obscuribacterales bacterium | reverse complement strand
GAAATCGTAACCAGTATTGAGCACCATTTGTAGTACCAGCGGCTCTTTGTCATTCCCACCATCGCTTTAAAACCGACCAAAACCATTTCCCTCGCTTTAATACGAGCTTTTATTAATCGTTTCAAACGAAACGGCATTGCTTTTAGGACCGCGCAAAAATCAAACTGAAATTCGGACTTCAGAATACGTAGCGGCTGCCAACTGCAGAGGGGACGACAATGTTCTCGCCGAATTCATTGATCAAGGCATGAACCGCTCGCCATCCGCTGCAGTGAGCAGGAACGACTTGTTTCGGGCTGAATTCTTTCATTGCCTGGACTGTATCAGGGATGATCTTCTCCAGCGCGCCGACGAGATGCAAGCCGCCAAAAATTGCATAAATGGGCGTGGAGCCGAAAGTATCACGAGCGTGGTGCAAGACGTTGATGATCCCCGCATGAGAACAGGCACTGAAGATGATCAAGCCTCGATCTTTCAGATTTGCCGCCAGATAGCGCTCATCCATCAAAAAAGGATCGGGTCGCCATTCGCTCTCTTGATTCTCCCTGCATAAGTGATCGATTCTTCCTTTTTCGAAGCTTGTCACTCTCGGAATCTCACCGCTCAAATAAAAGAAACCGTCCAGCAACAGCCGTTCTTGACGATTGCTGACTACGTCGGCGCCGTGCTTTTCCAGCACCGCAGGTGACGGCACGCTCTGAAATGGCATCACTCGCCCATCAATCAATCTCACCCCGCGCTCAACGAACATATCGTCATTTACATGACATGGTACTCTCTTGCCACCACGGGTGATTTCATCGAGCATCTCCGTGAGCGCACCCATGTGATCCCAATGTCCATGTGAGACGGCAATCGCCTCCACGTCGCTTAAGACAACGCCGAGGTTTTTGCAGTTGCGCACAAGAAGACTGCCTTCGGGTCCCGCATCAAAAAGCAATTTATGTCGTTGCGAGCCAATATGACCCGTGAGCATGAGTGAAAGACCAAGTTGCGCGCAGCATAATGTCGCACCCGACAACTCGCGGGCTCCGGCGCGGAAGACATTGTTGAATTCCGGAATTACGTGGGGCGGCTTGGACGAATAGTTGTCACTTTGATTGTCCATCAGCACATCGACGGTCAATTTCTCGAGCGGCTTCAAGTCGATTGCTGTCGCCACGTCTTGTGTCAGTGCGACTAATTCGCTTGCTACTTCTGAGGACATCACTTAGCTCCGTTCGCCTGGTCTGAACGCATTTAAGGTACGTCGATCTTCCGGTCAATCAGAATAGCGCCGAAATGGGGGTTGTGATGTTGGAGCTGCATGTCAAGCATATCTTTTAGATAAAAATTGGTCTTTCACAACTTACTCACGGTCTTATAGGCATATTTGTCTATAGGTCGGCTCATAGCAACCAGGAAGGATGGGATGTTTCCCAGTCGCAGCCTCCTAATTTGTAATGATGCGTTGTTGACCCAGGGTGCCCAAACCTTGGCATTGGTAACCTTAGAGGAGTATGATAACAAGTAAAATTTAAGCGGAGACGGTAACCCCAGCTCACCCCTGACAGTTCGGTTTTGGAAATCCGACCCAGTCTCCAATGTTCTCATCACCCCGTATTACATCTCGGCACCGTTTTGGACAAGGGTGCCAAGCAGTTGTTGTTGGTGGACATCTCCAGGAGGTCAGGCTGGTGGCAGATGACGCAAACGCAAAGAAGGCGGAAGTTAAGGATAAGCCTGGTGAGAGCAAATCCGAGGCGAAAAGTGGCGAGCTGGCTGCAAATACCCAGGAGAAATCAGATGAGCAGAAAGAATCCGAATCCAGGCAGCAAGATCTGAGAAAGGAATACAGGACTGCAAGCTCAGCCTCGCTTCCGCGGCTGGATTTTACTTTGCAGCAGGACGGGCGAATGGTAGCTCGTTTTGGCGATAAGAATGCCAAGGCGCAGCCTGTAACAAGAGATCTCAAAGAAGGCGGGCAGGAGAAGGCTGCCGACAACAAGAAAGACAAGACGGACGGCAACGGCGGCAAAACCGTCGAAGCATCAAGAGACAAGAGTACTGACGATGCAGCCAGAGCAAAAGAGAAGCCGGCTGATGCTAGCAAACCTTCTGATAAGACGGATGATAAGAAGGATGGGTCAGGAGGCGACAGCAAGGACGCCTCTCAAGAGGGCAAAAGACGGGAATTCAAATACGACAAAGGCGAGCTTGTCGAGGTTAAGTCAGGCTTTACCGGCCATACCTGGAAGAAAGTTACCATTGAAGGGCGGGAAGCCTGGCAGAACGAAGAAGGCACGGTCTGGCGCGGGAAATTTATAGTCGATAAAAACAACGACTTGCATTTTGTGCCTGACAAAGGCTTTGCGTATGTCTTCACGCATGACGGAAAAACAGTGCCGGAAAAGGTGGGAGCGCCTATCGATGCACCGGTGCCGCAAGAGACTCAAAAAGCTGTAGATCAAGTCAAAGCCACCGAAGAATTCATGGCCGTTGCCACAGCCGTTCGGGTCAAGCCGGACGCAGCAAAAACAGCTGACATATTGAAGAAGTGCAATGACGAAGAACTCAAGGTAATCAAAGAGCTCTACAAGAAGGCTTACGGCGTAGAGCTGGAAGATGATCTCAGGGAGAAGTTTTCCGGCCATCGGGAAATATCTCAAGCGTTCGACAGGCTCGG
>DATNRC010000142.1:0-6918 GCA_036703705.1 Candidatus Obscuribacterales bacterium | reverse complement strand
CCACCAGTGGGGCGCGTCTGCTTTCGCGTTGTGGAACCGTGACTGGTACCAGATGCGGTCTGTTGGGTCGTGCTTGCCTGCTGCGTCCTGCCTGGCGCCTGGTCATGGAATCAGAGGAATGCTGGGTCCGTCTGTAGGCATTGGCGACGACCGTGGGATCGGCAAGCGCTAGACGCGAAGAAGCGGTGCTCGACATATATACTCCGTTCTTGTCTCCTCTGAGAATCGATAAGTCAGTAAGTTATCTTTTCTCCCGCTCGTAGTTTAGCACTACGACTACGTATGTTGGCAAGCACTTCTTCATCGCTGGCAAGCACCGGTTTGCGTGTGATTATCAGCAATTGAGGTTTGTGATTGCACGTGCAAACGGGCTGCCTGGGCGGGCAGACGCATCCTTGCGCGTACTGCCTGAAAATTTGCTTAACCAATCTGTCCTCGAGACTGTGAAAACTGATAATAACAAGCCTGGCGCCTGGCGCCATGAGCGCCAGGGATTCATGTAAAAATTTTTCCAGACTTGTCAATTCGTTGTTTACGGCGATTCTTATCGCTTGAAAAGTTCGCGTCGCCGGATGCGAAGTGTCGAGCGGCTTTCGGTAGGCAGACTTGCGGCGGGAGCGTCCTGACCTGTCACCATGGGTGGTATGGATGCAGCGACTGACGATGTCTGACAACTCTTTTGTCGTTGTTATCGGACGGGCTTGCACAATGGCTTTCGCTATCTTCCTGCTCATCCTTTCCTCGCCGTACCTATAGATGATGTCAGCAAGCTCGTGCTCCGAGTAGGTGTTAAGTATGGTGGCAGCATCGATAGGTTGGCTGGGATCCATGCGCATATCCAATGGACCGTCACGCAGGAAACTGAAGCCCCTCTCAGCCTGATCCAACTGCATGCTGGAGACGCCCAGATCGGCGATTATGCCACCATCGATGGTGTGAAGCCCGGCGGCCTTCGCGAAGTCGGTAATATCGGCATAATTGCCCTGAAAGAGCCGGGTGTTGTCAAACGGCTGCCGCTGCGCCGCCTGCAGTGCCAGCGGATCCCTGTCAATGCCGATTAACAGCCCTGTTCCCTGCAAACGGTCTCTGATGGCCGAAAAGTGTCCGCCTCCGCCGACGGTTGCATCAACATAAGCCCTTCCGGGCTGCACATTGAGCAGCGCAATGGCCTCGCTTAGCATAACGGGCACGTGCGCGCCGTCAAAAGGCTCTTGACTAAAAGCCTGTTTGTCCTTCTGGTCTTGCGGATCTGGTCGCTGCTTCAGGATTTGCGCTTAGCCAGGAAGTCGAAGTCCCAGCATGTGAAGTAAATGAGTTGAATCGTCAAAAGCCCCAGAACGGCTGTTAGCAGCATTGGTGTACACCACTCAGGGCGTTCCGGCCAGACATTAAAGTACAGCGATACATTCAATATAGCCAGCGGCACGAGGAATACCGTAACGATTGTAAGCAACTGCTTGGTGGTTGCCGTTGTGCCCGCCCAATGCCAGCGCAGGCCATCCCACCAGAACGTGGGCGCCACCTTCCAGCCCATGCGGCGAGAAGGATGGAGCAAACGTCCGCCACGCAGCGGAACAAAGCCGCGCTCACAGCTGTTGCAGGCAAAGGTCTCCGTCAGCCCGTAGGGCTCGAGAATGCCAGAGCTGCAACGCGGGCATGGATATGTTTGGTTGAGAACGATTACTTGTTGGTGGAACGAGAGCTGTTCGTACGATTGGAACATTGACGCAAGCCCAGTGGTCAGAGTCGACGAAAACAGGGGAGTGGATTACTCCTTAAGCGAAGACGGGCACAACAAGCCCAGCACCCGGCCATTTTGGTGTAGCTCCGGCGCTCGCGAATATCCCCAGTCAATGTCTAATTACCCGAAAACGAGCATTATCCAGCGCTAATCATCGAACATTTGATAAATTTAATAGTCATTCGATACGCGCCCGATATTGCAGCGGTGGCAATTGGATACCTGGTTGTTTCTTGGTGCTCAAGTGACTGCCGATCAGGTGCTCCAAAGGCCTCTGGCGGCAGCCAGTTGTTCCGCTCAGTTTTCCTGTCAATCCTTTGCCTCGTTCCCCCGCCAGCTGACGAGCGACTTTATTGAAGCGGGTGTCTGGATGCCTGATTCGGCCGGCTGAGATGTCGCCGGCTCGGATTTCGCTATCGATTGCGCTATGGATTTCGCTAGCTGAAATACGGATCTCGCCGGCTGGCTCCGACAGCGCCAACCGCCAGCATGGTGCGAAACAGCGAGCTGAAGTCGTTGTCCGTAAACTCAATTTCACGGTCTGAGACCCGCCTCACGCCGGGCACGAGCTCGGCGCCGTCAGCCATCGATGTGTCGACCATGGCAATGCGCATTGTCGAAGGAGTGGGCGGCTTCAAGATGCGCCAGCCGCCGGGGCTGCGTGCCGCCTGGCTGGAGCCATATTTGAGAGCGGCGAGCACGTTTTCCTGCGGGCGCATATGTGCCGCATATCTCGAGATGGCGTCCTTGACAACTATAAACATCACGCCCGGAAGGTCGGATTGCACTTCTTCGCGCAGCATGCTGTCGCCGGTGACCATCGCCACCGGTACGCCGAACCAGCCGGCAAGTGCTGCATTCAAGGCTGTTTCGCCTACTATGCGCCCGTTGAGCAAAACGTCCCGGAAAACTTGCGCTCTGTATGTGTGGGAAAGAACGCCGCCCGCTGTTCCCGAACGGCAGTGATAGCCTAGAAAGATGGCAAAGCCAGGCTTGTTTTCCGCTTGCACGCCCGACATCATCGAATACGGCTTTTGCCATCCGCTAATCAAGGTCGCCTTGGGATGCAGTTTTTCTATACGCAGATTGCGCGCGTCCCAGTGGGCATCATTGACGAGGATCTCCTCAACGCCCCCGTCAATCAGGCCTTCAATGACGGCATTGCATTCATCGTGCATGAGCCCCACAGCCCGCTCGTACCCCGGCTCACCAGGCTGAGTCTGACTGGAGTGAACGATGCCGTTTATGCCTTCGAGATCGACGGAAAGATATGCGCGCATTCACAAAGCTCCTCTTTGGCGACGGTCCACTTTTATAGCGCGAAGCAAAAGCGAATTGCACGGATGTCTCAAAAAGAAATGAGACTCTTCGAAGAAACCAAAACATGTCAAGCTCATGGCGATATAATTTGGTTGCCCGTTTCTCTTGTCATGAGATGAAATCGGAGCTTTCAAGAAAGAATGTAGTGTCAAGCACGAGCGACAAACAAGCAAAGCCTTTGGCGACGCCTTTCGAAAAAATACATGGTCTTGGCAATGACTTTGTTGTCATTAGTTTGGAGCATGCTCTGAACGCTCCAATTGTGCGCGATGCGTTGAAGGAGGGCAAAGATCCTCTGCCGGAACTGGCGCGACGCCTCTGCGACAGGCATTATGGCATTGGCGGCGATGGGCTTATCATCGGCTTTCCTCTTAGTGCGTCTTCTTCCGCCCCGCCATCGTCAGTTGCCATTGATTTGCAAAACCGCTTTCTGAGCCAATTCGGATATGCATATCCCGGAAGCAGCTCTTGTGATATCGCCTGGATATACATCAACTCTGACGGCTCGCCTTCGCAGATGTGCGGAAACGGGTTGCGTTGCCTGGCTTTGTGGGCCGTAGAAAGGAAAATAGTTGCAACATCCATTTTTTTGGTGTCAACTAGGGTTGGCCCGATCAAAGTTGAATATAAAGGACCCTCTACGATTACCGTCGATTTAGGACAACCGATACTGAATGCTCAGGCGATACCCCTTGCCGGTGTCGGCGACGGGCACTTCATCAGAAAGCCGATAGCGGTTGGCTCGCGCCAATACGCGGCTACCTGCCTCAGCATGGGCAACCCTCATTGCGTGATTTATATGGACAGCGAATCCCTCATGGGAAGCGATCAAAAAGGAATAGATGGTGGAGCGCCAGCGAGATTTCCCGCCCATCTTTCCAGCCTCGCGCCTGCGATCCAGGCATTGCCGCTGTTTCCCGAAGGCGTGAATGTCGAATTTGCCGCCGCCGAGACAAAAGATCGAGCGCGGTTGTTTGTCTGGGAGCGAGGGTGCGGACCAACGCTGGCCTGCGCGAGCGGCGCTGCGGCGACGCTTGTGGCGGGCGTTTTGGAAGGCCGGTTGGACAGAGAGTGTGAGATCGTTCTGCCCGGCGGCTCCCTTTATGTGTCATGGTCGAAAGACGACGATCGCGTTCGTATGACGGGACCAGCCTCCTCAGCTTTTACTGGCGAAGTCGATCTCGATCACCTCCTCTCATTGAAGCAAAGGACTCCTTCAGCCAAGCCGTTGTCTCAACGGCTCAAGGAGGCGCGATGTCGCTGATCATGCACGTCGAGAAGAGGCGTGAGTGGATAAAGAGCCGCCGCCAGCAAAAGAAGCTCGCCAGAAGAGCGCGGTTGCGCCGGCAGCTTCTGCGCTATCTCTGTCTTGCTCTTTTGCTCTTTGCCGGGGCCTGTGTATTTACTCGGCTCCCCTGGTGGATTTCCGACCCCACAACTGACATCAGCGTGCGGGGAAACATTGTGGCGACAGACGAGCAGATCAAGGCCAAAATTGCAGACGTAGCGGGCGTACCGCTCTTTGCGCTCGATCCCCGGCAGCTGGAGGCAAAGGTTGAATCTCTTCAAAGCGTCAAGCACGCCTTTGTCAGGCGGCATGTGTTTCCCAAACCGCACATCTCCGTTGAAGTCCTTGAAGAATTTCCCTGGGCCACATTCTCGTGCGATCCTGACAAGCCGGCGGAGTTCGTCATTGCACAATCGGGTCGTATGATTCCAATTTCCGAATTTCCCAACGTCATTCAGCCGCCCCTCAAAGTCTACGGGCCGCCCGGTTTTCACATCAGTCAAAAGGAAGTCGGCCAGTGGGCGAGCTGGCTTGCTTACATTTCTCAGCAGACAAGTATGCCCACATATTTCATAGATATGCGCAAGCCCTTTGACATTTGCGTGCAAAATGGCGATTTGCATCTCAAGCTGGGAACAGCTGACACAACGCTGAGCCGCCGTCTGGGGCGTCTTACTTCGGTGCTTTCAGCAATCGAGCCGTTGAAAAACCGCCTGCAGTACATCGATCTAGGCTTGGACAATAACATTCCCATGAAGCTGGCAAAAAATCCTCCCCCAAAAGACGGCGAAGTGAAAAAGGACAAAGCGGCTATCGCTGTTTCCCAACCTCAGATGTAAGCTCACTTCGTTGCTTTCTTCGCCTCTTGCCACAACTCTTCAAGATGGTCCTTGGAAAGCTCCTTGAGCGGTTTTTGCGACAGCTTTTCCATTTTGGCGAAGCGCCTGCGGAATTTGTCCAGTGCCAGAAGCAATGATTCCTCAGGGTTTAGAGCGTGCCAGCGAGCGACGTTGACGAGAGTGAAGAGAACATCACCAAGCTCCATCTCCACGTCGTATCGCGCGGAGGCAGCTGTTTGCGGCTGATTGAGGGCCGGATTGGAGATGGCTTCCTCTAGCTCCTGCATCTCGCTGTGCAGTTTTTCCCAAACCTCGCCCTCATTGCGCCACTCGAAACCCTGGCTGACAGCCTTCTCCGAAATTTTTAAAGCTTGCAAGAGGGACGGCAGCGTGCGCGATATGCCGTCAAGCGCAGAGCCATCCGTGTCTTTCTTGTCCTTTCTCTCTTCGTCCTTCAGCTCGTCCCATTTAGCAAGAACGGCTCTCGATGACTCGAGGGACGACTCGCCAAAGACATGCGGATGGCGGTTGATCATTTTCTTATTGATGCCGTCGGCAACATCCTGAATATCGAAATTCCCTTCATCTTTGGCGATCTGCGCATTGAGCACTACTTGCAACAACAAATCTCCCAGCTCTTCTTTCAACTTCGCGGGAGAACCGCTGTGAATGGCTTCCAGCACTTCATATGCCTCTTCCAAAAGGTAGCGGGCCAGGCTGCGGTGCGTCTGCTCCCGATCCCACGGACAACCATCCTCAGCCCTGAGGCGGGCAATCGTGTGTATGAATTCATCAATATGTGTGGTCATGTTGAGCAATGTTTAGGACGGCTGTCTTTTCGAGGGGGAGTGAGGTTTTATGCGCCGCAAGCTTACCAAATTGCAGGCGGGAGAGAATGTCAACATTCCAATCAAACGCAAACGTGAGCCGAGACAAGCTTGCAGACAACGCCTGAATGACCTTTGAGCTATTATATTCACTGACAGCAGCGATTTTTGGCGTTCGAGCCGTGGGTTTGCGGCAGCTCGCCAGAAGCTTCAGGTACGACTCCAAAAACGGCAGGGACATCTCGTGGATATTTGTGTTGTAGGTGCTGGTTATGTCGGTCTGGTTACCAGCGCGTGTCTTGCATATCTCGGCAATCACGTGATTGCAGTAGATTCGAACATCGAAAAGTTGGACTCGCTGCGCAAAGGCGAAGTGCCGTTTTATGAGCCCAATCTCGATAAGTTTGTCAAAGAATGCTTGAAGACGGAGTTTCTGGAATTCAGCGACCGTCTGGATGCGGCCGTGAAGAAGTCGGACATTATTTTTATTGCCGTGGGCACTCCCCCGCATGCCAACGGCGAGCCCGATCTTTCGCAGGTGATGGCTGTTGCGCGCGGCATTGGACGCGCTCTCGATTCGCAGCGCAAACGCATCATCGTAAACAAATCAACAGTGCCTGTCGGCTCGGGCAACTGGGTGGAGATGCTCGTCCATCAGGGTGTGGAGAGCATTCAAACCGTTCCGGCACGCTCTGCGCGTTCGGACGCTCCTTCCTTCTCGGTGGTAAGTAATCCTGAATTTTTGAGGGAGGGCAGCGCCATTTCTGATTCGTTCTATCCCGACCGCATCGTTGTAGGCTCGGCCGACGATAATGCAATCGCAGTAATGAAAAAGCTGTTCAGTCCCATAATCAATCAAACGTTCGAACCACCGGCGGTGGCGCCGCGTCCGGCCTCAATCGG
>DATNRC010000141.1:0-3331 GCA_036703705.1 Candidatus Obscuribacterales bacterium | reverse complement strand
AGTGGCGGTCTTGTCCTTCAGCGCATATCGTTTGCCGTCGGAGCTGAAAAAGGTCAGCGTCCTTCTCACGGCTTCTTTAAGATTCATTTGCCCTTCGACAATGTTTCGCCATGTGGGCGAAAGGGAATCCTCGAAATCTGCCATGAATACGTTGGCACCGGAGTTCAGAGCATTAATCATCATCTTGCGCTCGACCGGACCGGTAATTTCTACCCTTCGTTCAATCAAGTCATCCGGTGCATCGCATACCTTCCAATTCGCGGCGCGAATATGCGCGGTTTCCTCAGGGAAAGTGGGATTCCTTCCTTTTTGTAAATCAGCTTGCACCAGGCTGCGTTGCGCCAGCAGGAGCAATCTTTGACGATTGAAGGCTGCATGCAGATCGCCAATGAAGCGCAATGCTTCCTCCGTTAGAATCTCCTCGAACTCTGGAGGCATCTGTCCCAGAATATGGAGGCGTGAAATTGTTTGAGCCATGAAATCTTCCTCCGAGCTGGCTGGTCCCGGCAATCGAACCAGAGAAAGCAGGCTTATTCTTGGCGCTCTTGAAGGCGCGATCATTCACGCAAAAAGGGCGCACAATAGCGCTATCGGAGCCCTGTCTTCGCTCCTAACTACCCGTTGAAGTGAATAGGATTCCCGACCTGGATGGTATGCGGGCGGTCATACGACCGCAGATGGGCAAGAGTTGTTCCTTCCGACTTCTGCCTCTGGCGCCGCTCGTTTCAACAAGCGCTCGTGGCGAAGCGGCTTTCAAAAGCTTTAACGTCGCAACTACACTCTGTAACATTTGCCCGCTCTTCATTGCGGCCCTTTGCTAAGCTCGCAATAGTTTTCCGGACCTCGGGGAATAATCCTGGCAGCGACCGTGAGGAAGCAGACAATGTGTTGAGCGAATTTAGCGTTGTGGGTCCCGGTCTGGGCGCTCATCGTAATGCAAATGACCCTCCTTCCGATTGCTCATTTCGGGGGCTGGTCGAGACTGGCTCTAAAGTTTCCGCTCAAAAACGAATTCCGGGGCAGTTGGAAGCCTTTCCAGTCGGGTGCTGTCAATTGGATTGGTTATAACGGTGCCTTGTGGCTCGGCACGACGAGTGATTATTTGTACATGCGCACGGGGCCGGGTCCGATTCTGGCGCTCGGACATCCGACGCTGCAGATTCCCTGGTCAGAACTGCGGATTGCCGGACAGCAGTCATTTTTTGGAAAAACTTGGGCGAAGCTCGAAGTAAATTCGCTGGCAGGCATCCGTTTGACTCTGCCCATGGAGGTAGTGGCCGAGCATGCCGCCGCATGACGGCTTCGCCGCCGACTCTTCCCAGTTTGCACGCCGCCGCATGGCGTTCCGCCGCCGGACGCTTCCCGGTCCGCTCCGCCGGCTGATGGCAGTTCGGTTTGCCCTTTCTCATGTTCGGGAAAATAGTGGTTGTGCTAGCTGCTTGAGTGAGCCGGAGAAATGAAACGTAATTTGCCTGCGCTTATCAGCTTGATTGTTGCTGCATCTGGCACCGCTGCTGGTGCCCTCGAGACGGAGCACATATCAAGCGCTGATGCCAGAAGAGCGTCATCGTCCACCGCCAGAGATATCGTCTGGAACACCTCTTTCGACAAAGTCAAAGCAGAGGCTGCGCGGGACCACAAGCCAATATTGTGGGTGCACATGCTGGGCAACATCGATGCCTACACTTGAAGTGCGGCCAACAGCCTGAGAGCCGGGTCGCTTTCAAAAGAACCACTCTTCTCCAGACTGCGCAACCGCTATGTATGCGGCTATCGGAATATCGCCAAGGATTCTTACTCCGGCAACAGCGGTATTCACCCCATTACCGGTCCGGCGGTGACGACAACCAACGGCGCCGGACCGCGCAATTTGCAGATGTTCGTGCTCGCGCCGGACGGTACCGTGCTGCATTGCCTGCCCGGATATTGGGATGCCAATGATGTCATGCGCGAGCTGGATCTGGCAGAGCGGCTGTTGTCCGTCTGGGAGGACCACTCCATTCACCCAGAGCAGAAAAGAAAGCTCTTTGCCGCTGAGCATCTCAGGCACATAAGCGCTCATCCGCGAGATACGGCCGATCGCAGCGAGCTTCAAGGTTTTGACAAGCTGCACGTCTTCCAGAATCGCAATACTCTCGGATATGCGATCAAAAATGCTGACTTGTTGCAAGGCGCGGACCCGCATTACCTGCCGGCGGAGGCGTTCAAGACGACAGACGTGATTATGCATGAGCGCATAAGCGAGCGCCCGTTTGCAGCCTATGCATCCTTCGACATTCCCAGCTACGTCAGCTATGGCTGCCACCATTACGACAAAAACGAGAATGAATTCGAGCCCGAAGCCGCCACTCCAATTAGGGCGCGGCAGCTGCGTGACGTGCTCAAGGAAACGGCTCCTCCGGCTGCCGCCAAGCCCGAGAGCCCGGCGCCCGCTAAGGCTGCAAGCGCGCTTCAGGGACCGAGACCGGACATCACCAAACCGAAAGAGATGGGAAAGTTCATGTCATCAGGGTTCTGGCGCTACATGATGGAGAAAGATTGGGCAAAGGCCGAGAGAGTCGCCAGCTATATGGTCCGCCATTATCCCGATAAGGCTTCCGGCTGGGAAATGAAAGCGTTAGTGGAGTACGAGCAAAAGAGATATGCCACAGCGTGCAACAGCGCCTGGCAGGCAATACAGCTGGGATCGAAGCACCCGAGAATCATCGAGCTCTATACAAAGTCCCGAAACGCTACCGTGGTAAAGGCTCGCAAGCAGTAGCCGCGCGCCGTCGGTTTTTCCAGGCATTGACCTTCGGACGTGTACGCCGGAGGAACAAAAGCGCCTTGCATAGATTTTGAAATAGATAAGTATTTTGGCAATCTTATTGGGCAATAGATCCTCAGAAGTGTGTGGCCGGATAGAACAGTGTCTGCCAGTCAAGACTACGTCTCAATAACCCAAAAGCTCTGCCTCGTCTGCCAGGAGCAGTTTCCTGCCGAAGCGGTCACCTGTCCCAAAGACGGCATACAGCTTGTTGTTCTCGTAGACGAAAACATTGCCGTCGGCAAGGTCTTTTGCGAGCGTTATGAAATTCTCGAAGTGCTTGGCGGCGGCGGCATGGGCCTTGTTTACAAAGCCAGGCACCTCCTTATGCAGCGTACCGTTGCCATCAAAGTTCTGCACAACAGGCTTGTTGGGGACGGCAATGCCCTCAAGCGCTTCAAAGTCGAATCTCAGGCGGCCAGCGTTCTTACCCACCCGAATGTCCTGACCGTATTCGATTTTGGAATTTCGCCCGCCGGGCAGGCGTATATGGTCATGGACTATTTGAATGGTTGCGGACTCGAC
>DATNRC010000140.1:0-11729 GCA_036703705.1 Candidatus Obscuribacterales bacterium | reverse complement strand
GGTGCCTTACCGGGTCGGGGTGGCTCTTCCGGCGCTCTTTCGCCTGGCGCCGTTGCGCCTGGCGGTTTGAGCGATTCCGGGGCCGGTCTTGGAGCCTCAGTCCCAGCACGAAGAAGAAGAAGAGCTTGAGGTACGAAGCGCCGCCCAGCCGTGCCCAGGTTGGACAATAACGATCTCCCTTCTTGATTTTGGAAAAATGCGTGAGGCTGAGAAGGCGCATAAAGCTTGCCCATGGTGTGCCCGCCGGCGCCGGCAAGCGAATCGATGCCTGCTTGATAAATCGTGCGTTTGGTTAATCGAGCGGGGTCGAACTTGCCCTCCTGGAATTGAGTCAATGCTTCGCCAGTGAAGCCTGAGCTGGCGCCAAAAGTGAAGCCGATGCCCATATTGCTCGCCAGGGGACTGGATTCCAGCCGTCCGGCTGTGAGCTTAGATGCGCCTTTGAACAAGCGGTGTCCGACGGGGAATATCACTGCCCCGGTGCCTGCTCCGAGAGCTGTCGATTCCACCGTTCGCGACAAAGCCGTGGCGGTGCTGAACTCACCGCGCTCGTTCCGCCAGTTGTGAGGCGTCAAGACGGTCTCCAGACCGCTTGCCGAGCCCCCTATCACCAGACCTTTCTCCCATGTGCGCCAACTGGAGCCGCTCACTTTGTCCATTGTGAGCTTGATTGCTGCGCCTTTGGCAAAACCGGTCGTGAAGCCGACGGCTTGCTCTTGCAGAGGCACGCTGCTGCTGAGTTTCACTTGATCGAGGCCGTGGACGACCCCGGCAGTGACGGGTGCGAGCCAGCCTAATTTGCCCCGATTAGGAAGAAACAGCGTGACGCCTTTGACGAAAGATGAAGCATAGTGCGATGCGTCGTCTTGCTCGCGGATCGCCGCTCGGTCGCTGTTGACGAGTCCGGGAATGTCGAGTTTTGCCAGCTCGTCTTTTTTTCCCTGGCTTTCCAAAAGCCGTGCTTGCTGTTCGACTTCTTTCAGCTTGGTCAGCGAGCGCTCGTCATCGCCCTCAAAAAGTCCGCCAATACGCTGAAATAAGCCCCGATTGCGGTCGATTTCCTCATGCTCACGGATTTGCTTGCGCAAAGCCTCAACGTTGTCCGGAGCGGGGGGCGCATCAAAGGCCTCCAGAAACGCTTTGTTGAGATCAGAAGGGCTTACATTACCAGGCATGACCGTAAAAGCGAAAAGATACAGGCCGGCCAATACTACGATTATTGATATACCCCTTTCAATGGGGAATCTCCCATGCCCAAAAGGCTCGTATGGCGCGGCTTAGCGGACGCGAAAGGGTCGTCCCTGATGGCGGCTGCCTCTCTCAGCGCGTGAACGGCCGGTACTCGGATGCGCAAGGTTCTCGCACCGTAGGCTGAAATTCTGGCTGCATTGCTCAGCGCATGAGCAGCCATATGTTTCTGGAGCATGTTTTTTCGAAAAAAATATGTTCCAGAAACATATCGGGCATTTTGGGCAGTCAGCGCTGGTGTGCATTGCTGCCGCGGTGTCTAGCGCACAACTTCCACGCCCGGCAGAGCACGAGCAATCGTTTCTGCGTCAAGCGTTACCTTGGTGCGAGTCAACTCAACGCGGCGAAGAGATTTGAGCTCCTTCAAATAGCCGATCGCTGCGTCGTTAACATCGGTGCCCGACAAATCCAGATCTTCGAGCAGCTGCAGCCCTCTCAAATGTTTCAGACCGGTGCTCATAACGTCTGTGCCTGCCAGCGAGAGTTTCTCAAGAGCCGAAAGCTGTGAAAGAAACCGCAGTCCCTCCTGAGTAAGGCGAGAATTCCTCAAATCCAGTGCCTTCAGCGAGCGGAAAACCGCAAGCTTCTCCAGCTCGCTATCGCTCAGCGGTTCGTCGGCAAGATCCAAATGCTCGATTTCACCTTGTGATTTCAACATTTCCGCAGTGGCGAAAACAATCAACAACTTTAGCGCCGCATCTTTGTGTTGCGATCCAGCTTCCCGGCGCGTTTCAATAAGCCGCTTGCAACACTCAGGCAGAATTTCGCTTTCAATGCTTGCCGCCAATTGGCAGAAACGCTCATGCTCTGGGCTTCGAGAGCCACGGGGAACGGTTTCAAGCGCCCAATTCAGAGCGCGTCCGATGACGGCTGCGCGAATCGGTGCCTCACGACATAACGACAGGCCATGATTGATCTCAGCGGAGCGTATGCATTCGCCGAGAAGCACAGCCCAGTCTTCCGAGACACTTTTGCTCTTCCCGTCAAGCAAGCAGGCGAGATTGAAAAAACGATCCTCCACCGATAGCTGCAGGCGCAACAGGTGCGCCCATTCGTGGCATATTCCGCTTTCCAGCGAATCGTCGAGAGATCGCGCATGGAGAACAATCCTGCCCCGGTTGGAATTCATGCATACGTAATCACCGTATATGGTGGCTTCCAGATCTGAGTGACTCAGCGTCTCGTCGTCGACTACCAAAATCTCTCGGGAAAAATTGCGCTTGGGAAGACGGTGCACCGCATTCAGTATCCGCTGCCGGCAAGGCTCATCAACTTTTGCTGACAGCGTCTCCGGCACTAGAAGCTTGCCCAGACCTTTATCGAATTCATACGAGCGCACAGCGCAATTGACGCCGACAACCGATTCGAGTGTGAGAAACTTTTCGTCCATCGCCTACAACATTTCTGATCTGACTCTGTTATTCGCAAGCACTGTCACTTTAGACCCTCTGCTCTCATAGCAAAACCGGCACTGTCATCTCGTCTCAACTTCTATCACTTGCGATCTAAAGCCGGTGTTGTCATCTCATCTCTATTGGGGTTACTTCAGACCTAAAGCCGTTCGCACTGCCGCATTTCTTTGCATGTGGTATTGGCGCATATTCTCCCCGGCCTTAGTATAGGCGAGCCTGGCGTCTTGTATGGTTAATTTCCTGCCGGCATTCTCTGCTTCCGTAACGATTTCATGGGCGAGGAGAAAAGCCTCATCAAAACTATTGGCTTGTCCTGGTTTGTGCGCCTTGAGCATCTCAGCCATGAGCGGCCACTGACTCTCCGGCACTTCAAGAGCTTCCAGGTTGGTGTGCAATTGCCTTGCTATACTCTCGTCCATTCCAGGAGCCATCTTCAAAATCTTCTGGACATTGAGTAGCTCGGACACCTGTTCTTTCGTCCAATTGGGCGGCAGCTTTTGCAGGAGGGCCAGGGCTTCTGTGGCCGATCCCACCTCCGGCACCGCTTCTTGCAGAGCTCGAATACGATAGACGTCATCGATACTGATGCCGGCTCCCAACTGTTCGCGCACCTTCAGGACGTCTTTCGCCAGCGCTGCTTGCTGATCGCGGGTCAGTCCGGCAATGTCGGAATTAGTCTTTGCCGCCGCTTGCACTTGATCGAAGGTGTCTCGTAGTGTGCGGCTGAGAGTGGAAGCGTTTTGTGCCGCTTGTGCATCTTGAATGGCCTCGCCCAGGATGCGCAGGGAAGGATTGTCCTGCAAGATCTTCTTGGTATCACCCGAGGTGAAGTCGAATTCCTTTGTGCCGGAGCTGACTTTGTCCTTGTTGGGAGCGCTGGCGTGTGCTTTGGCGCCCTCCATGACTTCTCTGACTGTTCCCAATTCAATCTCTTCGTTGCCTTTTGTAATGCCAACCAGACGGCCGTCATCGTATACGCGGAATTTCTCCACTGTGCGCGTGCCGCCGTTGCTGCCATTGAGTGTAAGTGGTTCTTGTATGCCGCTTGCGTTCAGGCGGTCGAATTCGATGTAGTGCCTGTCGTGCCATATGCCATTCTTCTGGTAGGGCTCGCTGCCCACGCGGACGTTCTTGACGTTGGGTTGAGGACCGCCAGGATTGAGCCCGTCTGCTCGTGCTGCGCGCACATCAATGGCATGACCGATAGACGGCAAAAGATTGTCTGCCAGTTGATTTTCAACCTGGCGCTGCAACAGCGAATTCCTTGCCCGATCGAGCAGATGCCTGTAGGCTGCCAATTGCGTCGGATCGGTAATTTTGCCGCTGTTGATGATTGCTTCCAGGTCGTCTGCGAAGTTTTCAACTTCATCTGCTGTGGTTCGAGTTGCGGGCCGTGTGATTTCCTTGTTAGTGAGTGTTCGCCGGAAGCCGGGCAGTTCGGGAAGACTTGGATCTCCGCCCACTTCTCCGGGAGTTCTGAATTGCGATTGATCGAATTGCGGAGGACGACCGGGCCCGCGAGCATGGACCACAGTATTTCCATCGCGATCGATCATCGAACGCATGGGCTTGTTGTTGATCCACTGGTCAAGCACTTCTTGGACTTTAGCGGGATTGGATAGGTCTCCCCTCAGCACATGCAGGGCCCACATGTCCTTACCGTCCGCTTGCTTTTTGAGCAGTGTCGCCGGGCTGTCTGCGAAATCTACGGGCACCATCTTTCCCGTCTTGACGTTGAGGATCATGCCGTCAATTCCCATGCCATCAGCGGCAGAGTTGTGGGCAGAGGGGACGAACACCCAGCCCTGCTCCAGATGTTTGCCACCATTCTCGGCAAGCGCTCTCTGGAAGCTCACGCTGGCATCGTATTCATAGACTGCTCCGCTTTTCGGCCCGGCGGGTCCGTCAATCTTCTTCGTCTGTTCCGTCAGATTGCGATATAGCCTCACCGACTCAGGCTTGACGCCCGGGCCCATGATTTGGGAGAAAGCAATGCGGATGTTGGCGTCTTTGCCCGCTTCCAGAAGGCGGCCGACATCTTCGGCGATATCCGGATGGAGGTTTGGATTGCTTTGGAAACCTCTTATGGCGTCGCGAATGTTGTCTGACTGATTGGCAGTGCGAGCGAACTGATTGGAGAGCTGCCCTGGCTGTGATGCGACATCCGCGTAGTCGTCCAGATGCTTGCCGATGACATCACGGACGGTGGCACGCTGCCCCGTCGGCACGACGGCGTCAATCTTGGCATAGTCGTCCACCAAGCCGCGATAAAGCTTGAGTTGATCGACTGATATCTCAGTGCTGAGCGCGACTTTCAAGTTGATGGCAGGCACTTGAGCTTTCTTGCTCAGTATGTCTTGGACGAGTGGCAGGCGCTGATTGAAATCCGTTGCGGCTGCGAAATCTCTCAACTGCTGGCTGAGGCGCGTAAAGTCTTCGGGAGACGCCGTCACGAGTTCTTTACGCAACGCCTCGAGCAGTTCTTTCCTTTGCGGCTCGGGCATGCCGGACAATCTTCTTTCCAGTCGGTCGAGATGAGGTTTGACAGGCGTCAAATCATTGCCGGTTCCCAGCTCGGGACGGAAAGACGTCAGCGCTTCGCGCGGAACGGTTTGCATGTGGGCGCGCTCATTCGAGATCTTTAGCGTGCCATCGCGATTGATGGCATCGAGCCGCCACGTTTGCTCTTTGCCGTCCACTACGACGCGGTACTCTTCACCTACCTTCAGTCCTTTGTCTCTGGCTATTTTGTCAGCATTGAGGTGCTGGAACTCTTGCAGATCTTTGCCGGGTTTGACGGACTCTTCTCCACGCCGGCGAATCGTCACCGTGCCGTCGTCGTTATAGCGGTCGATCTTCCAATCGGGCGTATCCTGATAAGTTACCGATTCGCCGACGCGACGGTTGAGGTCGATTTGACCGCCTGTTTCTTTCGCGATGTCAGAACCGGCTCGATGGCTGGGAAGTGAAGCCGGATCGGCATCATACAGGCGCTGTTTGGGATCGTAAACGCGGGGGCCGTTGCCGGTGTCGATCGTCGTCCAGACGTGATTGATGTCATTGCCCCGATTGATGCCATTGCCGCGCACGAGCGTCGTCGGCAGCCCCAGCTCGTCTCCAAGCACCTTGAGCAGCACTGCTTCCTGAGCGCATACGCCTTTGCCCTCAGCTAAGAAGCGACCGAGCGTCACTCTTTCTCCGGGATGCTCGTCGAGGAATTTCAAATACCACTGGTTGACTTCTTCAGGACTCATCCCCGGCGGATTGAACTTGGCGCGCACAAATTCAGCAAGCTCTTTCGCTCTCTCTCCAGGCGGCAGATGTGCAAACTTTTGCTTTGCTTCGGCGATTATCGGCGCCAGTTCTTGTTTGTCGACGACGAAAGAAGGAGAGTCGCCCCAGGTAGGCTTGCCCGTGGCATCGAAAGTGCGGTTGGCGCCGCCATATGTGAAGCCGTCTTCAACAGGTCCCTTGAGCTCGTGTGATTTGGCAAAGTCGTTCGTTTGCTGGAGCGCAGTCTCGCTGGGCGGTTTGCTGACGACGAACTTCTGGTGCTCGGCAGGAGTCAAGACGCGCTGCTCGACACGATTGCCGTCGCCGGTTTTCGGCGCTTGCGGTCCGTCGATAATCTCGTCGCCGGGTTTGAGAACGTGCTGCTTGCCGTCGCCAGGCTTGAGGACGATTTCCTGATCTCCGCGTCTGATTCTCAAGTCGCCTGTCTGATCGTTGGCTCGAATTACCAGTCCTTCACGCGTGCGCGTGACAGGGACGCCATTTTCCATTACCTGCTCGGTGATGTTTTCTTTGCGCAAATTGACTTTGATGTCTTTCGTCAATCCGGGAGCGTGCAACACCGCGCCTACCAGGGTGCCGGCGCCGACGCCGACCAGAGTGGAAGCGAGCACATTGTTCCAGTCCACCTTCTCGCCGCGCATGGTGCTGATGGCAATTTCCGCTGCCGCGTTGGAGGCACCTCCTACGCCACCACTAATGGCCACGTTCTTGCCGTAATCTTTGACGATCTGCGCCTTCGTTCTTTCTGCCAGTTGAGCGGCGATTTGGGCCTGCTCCTCAGCCACTACTTTGGTGAACTTCTGCTCGATGGATTTCACCATCTGGGCCCGCACCGCGGGTGATGCATCAGGCGCTGACTTGGCGACGACTTCCGCCAGCTCCTTCTGCAATGCAGCTGCTTCTTTCTCGGTCATCTCTTTGCCGATCTTGCCGGCGAATTTCGTGGTTACACGCTCCAGACCTTCCTGCATCGTTTTTCGTCCGGCGACGGAAAGGACGTCTGCTCCAGCCACCGTCATTGCTTCGGCCGTCAACTTGCCGCCGGCCACTTTGGCAAGTTGTCCGGCGCCCATAAAGGCTTCTGCGCCGATGAAGTTGAGAGCGGCGGTGAAACTGCCAATGCCCGCCTGTTTCGCAAGATTGTCGATGCTGCCGTCGAAGTCGTTGCCCTCTATCGCCTTCATGACCAGGGGTCTTAGTACCGCACCGCCGGCGGCGGCAAGCGGAATGACAAGGGCGAGACTGGCGCCGCCCGTGAATGGTGTGGCGGCAAGGGCGCCGGCAGTGATGATGGCGTCGGCCATTAATTCGGCCAGCTTTTCTTTCGATTGTTTGTATTGGTCTATGGCGTCGCCGAAGTATTTATCCAATGCTTGTTGTTTTTCGGGCGGCAGCGTTTGATAGATTCGCTGATATTCAGCCAGCCCATTGGCAAACTGATCGTTCGCCTTCTGCATGGTAAGGCGGCTGCCGTCAGCGCTCATACCGGCTTCGCTTTTTAGCACCTGCTGGAAGCGCTCATGGAACGTCTGGCGTCCGTCTCCCTCAGCAGGCGCTATTAGCTGTTTGTATTCAAGGCGATCTTTTCCCTCCACCTTGGAAAGAAAGTCATTGTCCAGGTCGCTGCCGTATTTGCGCGCATACTCGCCCCGCAGTTTCTGCCGCTCCTCAAAGGGCATGTCCTTCAGCTCTTGATGGAACTGCTGATAGTCCTTATCGGAGCCGATGGCAAAGAGGCGCATTCTGTCCACGACGGACATTTTGCGGTCGGGATTGCTGAGGGCCGCTTCGACTATCTTGCGCTCATCGGGCGAGAGCCGCTTCATGGCTTCCGCGCGCTCTTGCTCATTGGCGTCGACGACTCCCTTGATGACATCCTTCTTGTCGAAGCCGAGGCTTATTTTCAGTGCTACTGGTAAGTTGCCGCTCTCAAGCAAAGGCCTGGTGTACATGTCCAGCATCCGCTGGGGCGGTGGACCGGCATCCGGCGGCCATCCTCCTTCGGAATACATATGCTGGAAGACAGCATTCTCGACCACCAGTTTTACTGCTCTGTCCTCGGGAGAAAGCTTGTCGTCCGGCTGTTTTAGGCGCTCTCGCAGTTTGGGATCTTTGAGCGCTTGTTCGGCCTCTTTTAGAACCTCATCTGGTTTGGAGCCGTTTACAGAGGCGGCGAGCAGTTTGTCGACGGCATCCGGTTTCGGCGGCTGTCCTGTAGCTTCTACCTGGCGCAAAAGCCTCTGGGCATAAATCTTTTCCGTTGCATTCAGATTTTCATTGACGAATTTATCCAGACCTTGCTTGAACTGCGCGTTTCTCTTGTATTGATCTGCATCCGCCGGAGTCATCGAAGAAATCTTCTCGAGGATGTTCTTCGTGTTGTAGGACGTGCCCATGCCGAGGAAGACAGAACCGGTATTGTCTTTAATGGTCTCGTCTAAGTTACGGTGGTGTTTGCCAGTGTCTTTGTATTCTTTCTCGTTTTTCTTGGCGTCGAGAATTTGCATGATTTTCGCGCGCTCGCCTTCATCAGCGTAGATTTTCAGCGAGTCTTCAATTTGCTTGCGGAAGGCCGGCCCCTTCTTCTCATCGCGCAACAGTTTCCAATCTTCTTCGCTGAGGTTTTCAGCGCGCGATATCAAATCGTTCTTGTTATGTCCCGACCACCAGCCCCACGGTCCATAGCCATCGCCGTGGGTTTTAGCCATCTGGCTTACGATCGTCTCTCGCCCATTAATGAGCTGATCTTCCCAGATTGCCACTTCCCGCTCGCTGCCGCCGCGCTTGAACGCTTCATGGATTTTGTTGTAGTACTCTAATTGCTTCTGCTCGGTGAAATCTTTCGGCTTCTGTCCCGACAGAGCAAGCTCTCTTCCGCGCGTGAAATCAGCTCGTTCCGCAGCGGAGGCGTTTCTCGCCGCCAGCTCGATATTTTCCTTGTTGCTCAAAAACCATTTGCCGGTGTTCTGCTCGGTGATGGTCTTGAGCGATATTCTTCCTTCCGTGAGATAATCAAGAGCAACCTGATCCACCCTTTGCTCGAACGGCAAATGAGGCGCCACATAGGGCTCCTGCATGACCAGGTCGGATGGAAAGCGTTGCTCGAGCTTCTTTCTGAAGTCCGGATTGGCCAGCAATTCCTTTCGCGCTTGCGCGGACTCCGGCGTCTCGAATTTGAGAGCTTCCGCAAACAGGCGCCGGTCGCCATGATTGACAGCGATCTCTGCCAGCTGCTTGACGGCATCTTTGTTCTTTTGCCAGTTGTCACTGCCCGTGGTGAGAATCTTGAGCGCTTCGCGAGTGGCAGGCGTCAGATCTTTACTCTCATTGAGCGCATCGAGATAGCCTTTTCCGTAAGCTTTCCTGAAATCCGCATCCAGGCGTTGAAGATCTTTGCTGCTGAGCGTCAGCAGTACCTGGCGCACCTCGGCATTGCCATGATCCTTGTTGGTCTTGGCATGAGCCAGCGCGGCCATCAAGTTGCCGGCGTCGTTTGTTCTTGCGCCGTCCCGATTCAAAAGCGCCTCGACGGAGCGAAATTCGTGCTCGCCCAGCTTCTGCTTAACGTCCTCGCGCAGTGCGGTCTTGTACTTTTCCTGATAAATCTTCTCCAGCCTGGCGATGTCATCTTTATGCATCACTGGACCGAGAATGCGCTTCGTTGCCTCGAAGTCGGGATCGTTCATCAAGCCGAACAGCTTCGTGCGGGCGAGAGCTTGATGCAATTCTTCAGCTTTCTTCTGTAGAGCTTCTTCCGCCAGTCTGGGCACCGGCTTTTGCGTTACCGACGGCTGTGTTCCTTCAATTGCCGGTCCGGAGCCAAATTCTTTGGGTACCGTCGTGCCCTTTTGCCCGGCGACTCTGAGAGCCTGCTGGTCGCCCGGCTTCGTTGCCTGCTCGCTTAATGTCGTAGCGGCGTCGCCTTCCTTGGGCGTTTCGGGCGCCTTGTCTTGGACCTTGCCAGGCTGCGGTTTGGGTTTTTCAGTTTCTACGGCAGCCATAGTAAACGTGACACCTTGGGCGTGCACTACCGGCCGGCGGGGCTCCACGGTTGTTGCGGACTGCTGGCAGGCACTGGTTTAGTAAGAAGGAAAGCTGGATAATGAGATTTTACCCATCTTTACGTCAAAAACAGTGGGGAAAACACGTAGTCGCGGCTTCAATGTTGGCTGGATTACAATTTGCACGCCCTCATGGATTCCTCACAAAAAGGTGTGAAGATATGGAAATTGATGGAGGCTGGAATATGGAGAGCTCAGGAGAAAAACGCAAGAGAGGACAGTCAGCGGCAAAGCGTAAGACCAGACAGTTAGCGGGGAAAAGGGTGCTGCGCGATTTGAGCGCGGCCAAGACTCAACCCCTGGAGGACCTGAGCACGCTCAATGGGGGGATTTCCGTTGACGAGTACGGTGGTGTTAATGTCGAGGGCGTGCGTCATCCCACGCAGTATTAGGCAGTTTGTGAGGATTGACGGCGTTTTTCCGGGGCTGCCGGACACGCCTTGATTGTATGACGCACTCTGTATGACGCACGCCAAGACAATTGTGAGGGACCTCGGGGAAATTCTGTCTCTGGAGCTGCCTCCGGGATGGGAGGAGTCGGAGCGTCAGGAGCCGGCTGGGGGCAGGCTTTTAAGGAAGTTCCATGATCCGGACAGGCAAGAGATTCGCTTTTGCAGCTACGAAAGAACCGGAATTGAGCTCTCTCGCCCGGGTTCCGAGCTTTTCGAGCGAACGCTTTACGGCCAATTTCATGAGCTGTCTCAGGATGAATTCCTGTCTCTTGCCGAGCTGATTGAAGGCATGTCCAATCAATCGGCGTTTTCATTGAGCCGCGCCTTTACTACTTATTTGAACGACCGCCGCCTGCTGAAGGTGGAGGGTGATTGGCCGCGTCTGGATGAATCGACAATCTGCTGCTTCCTGGACGTCGGAGGCAAAGCACGCATGTGCCAGCTCATTTACTTCACGGCACCGCGCAGCTATCTTTCAACGGGCGAGGGCAAGGCTGTCGCGGACGAGATATTCATGTCCATCAAGTGGAGACGAACTTAGATTCTTGTATTTCTGTATAATAACTGCAGAAATACAAGGATCTTGGCAAAAATGATTCAACGCCCACGCTACGTAGGAGCCATAAATTCCGTCCTCGCGGACAACCCCGTATGCGCGCTGCTTGGACCACGTCAATGCGGCAAAACTACGCTTGCTCGGCAGTTGTCACTGAAGAGGCAGAGCCATTATTTCGATTTGGAAACAGCAGCTGGCCGGGCACGACTTTCCAATCCGGAGCTCGCGCTCTCGTCTTTGAGCGGCCTAATCGTGATCGACGAAATTCAGCGGCAGCCACAGATTTTCACAGCACTTCGCTCTCTAGCCGATCGCCCCAATGCAAAGGCCAAATTTCTCATTCTCGGCAGTGCCTCGCCAGAACTGGTGCGTGGCGCGTCGGAGTCACTGGCCGGGCGTGTGGGATTCGTTGATATCAATGGATTCGATCTCAACGAAGTCGACCACGAACAATGGCGGAAACTTTGGCTGCGCGGTGGCTTTCCACGCTCTTTTCTGGCTCGCACGTCGGCCGCCAGCTTCAAATGGCGCGAGGATTTCACCAGAACATTCCTGGAGCGTGATATTCCCCAGCTTGGCGTACGCATTCCTGCAGAAGTTCTGCGCCGATTCTGGATGATGGTGGCGCACTATCACGGACAAATTTGGAATGGTGCAGAATTATCCCGCTCTCTCGGCGTTGGTGAGCACACTGTTCGTGGCTACC
>DATNRC010000139.1:0-7578 GCA_036703705.1 Candidatus Obscuribacterales bacterium | reverse complement strand
TCGTGGGGTCAAGCGCAAGATGAGCAACTATCCACTCGTGGTTAAATCCAAACATCGCTCCTTCCGCACTTCGCCCCAAGTGAAAATAACTCTACCCGTGGGCCGTCCCCGAAAACTCAGAAATTAAGGAAACGGTATTGGTCCTAAAAGGGTGAGGGCACGACTCTTTCCATCTCTGTCACCACCAGCGGTATCCCTTCCATGTAAGGATTGGGCATGCCGGGCCGGACATCGCCGTGCACACGCACACGCCGCCCTTCCCTAAACCAGGGCTGACCTTTGAATTGCTCGATATCGAACAAGAGGGATTTGCGTTGAGTTGCTGCATCAGTCACCGTCCAACCACCGGCCTCGACGGTAGGCATCAATACACCAGTGATGCTAATGTGACGTCCCTCCGCCGGAGCCGGCCGGGCAACAGGCTCCATCGTGCTGACTAGAAACGGTATGCCCTCCATGTGGGTGGTCGGCATCCCCGGGCGTGCGATTCCAGTTGCTCTAATCTGCGTTCCGGCAAAGTGAGCGTGCTCCGTTTTCTTGAGCAGCGACACAATTTGGATTCGATCGTTTTTTGTGACGATATCACAGCAACTTCGTTCCTCCGTTTAACGGTCGTGCGCATGAGCTCGGCGTTGGCCCTTCACGAACAGCCGTCACAACCTGAGATACAGAAAAGCAACATTGGCAAACCAGGACTTTTAACGGTTGGGCTTGGACCCGAGAGCCTCATCAATCATCCGTCAGAAGGAGTTGCGGATCAGCCTCAAGAATCTCAAAAGTTCGCCTCAAAAGGCATAGACTTGCGGAAGACACAGAGCCGACAACGAGCTGACAGAGGACGGAACGCATATGTTAAAAGTTGGCGACATCAACACTGCGGTTCACCACTTGTTCTCTAGATTGTTCATTTTGGACAAGTTTGAGGGCGACCGAAAGCGCCTGCACCATATGAAAGAACAATGCCGCACCTGCGCAGCGCAGGAAGAAGAAGAAGAGTATGATCCTGCCCTGGGCATTCGCCTGGGAAAACACACGAAACAACACCTTAAACTTATCGCTTATGTGCGCGGCGCTGGCGATCCAGAATCGCTGGATGAACAGTGCCAACGCCTCGCTGCCTATTGCAGCCTGCATGGGCACACCATCGTCGAAATGTACAGAGACCCCAGCGGCACGGCTCTGCATTACGCTCTCAACGAGCTCTACAGGGCCGACGGTCTTTTGGTATGCGACTTAAGTGAAATGGTGCAGCATCACGGAGATCCCTTGCGCGATCTCATGCCCCTCGTTCACGATGAATTCTTCCACAATGGCAAGCATCTGATTTCCCTCAAGGAGGGTATTGACACCAGCACGTTCAGCGGACAAGAGCAACTGATTGCTTACCTTAACCAGTTAGGCGACATTGAAGGTTTTACCTGCTGAGTTTGCCTCGCGAGTACCGTTTTACTCATCAGCCGGACCGGATTCATCTTCGGGCAGCTCAACAGGCGCACCGAAGGTAAAGTCCGACGCCTTCAAGTTCTGGACGAATTTCCGGAATTCATCTCTAGCGTTTGCTTCTGCCTTCTCGTCCTCGAGCTCAGGATCGATGATCTTGTTAGCATCAATGACGAGATCGTCGGAAACAAGCACACGAGCTCCGGCTATAAGGGAAAGAGCAATGGCATCCGATGGTCGCGCATCCAGCTCCACTGCAGACCCATCACGATCGGAGGAAAGCACAATTGTCGCCCTGAATACATTTTCAATTGTGCCATCGATAAGCACCTCTTTTATCGAGTGGCCGAGCTGCTTAATTGTCTGAAACAGAAGGTCATGGGTCAGCGGGCGCTGTGTTCGCACCTTCTTGACCGCAAAGCTAATCGCTCTAGCTTCGGCAGCACCAATCCATATCGGCAAAGCTTTCAAGTGACTTTGATCGTTCAAAACAACGATCGGTTCGCCACTCACTCTGTCGAGAGCAATTGCTGTAACGCTCATCTCAATCATATTCATATTCACTCACTCAATCATTGTTGAGTCCATCAGACGCCTTCCGGCACCCGCTCGCCGGCTGCCGTTATGCGCCACCTATAAACTGAATGATATACATTTTTCCGGATATCGTGTTGGCTCGGCGCGAGAAGCCCGATCAACCGGACGACGGGGTAAATCTGGTAAGTATTGCAGGATGGTCCTGCCGCTTTCAGTGCCTGAACCTCCCGCCTTTATGCGCGAAAACCGGAAGCGCACTCACCATTGGTCCGGAGATTGTTCTCATGCTGCCAAGATGACCGCTGGAAGGATTGATTGCCGATACGCACGAGCTACTATGAACGCTCAACATAGATTACACGCCAAGCAGGAAAGACTGAGATGGACCACTACCCGCTTCCCGACTTTCGCCGCCAGGTTTCGATGAAGGACATGCTGCTCTGCGAGCTTCTGTGCCAGTCCGGCATTATCGATGACGCCGAAGCTGCGGATCTGATTGCCGGCGTGACGGCCGAAACGTCTTTTGCTGCGATTCTACGCGCCTTTGGCATACTGACGGACAGCAAATTGTTCACTGCTCGCCGCCTTGTGGCACGTTATCTGAATGACTCGGACAATATCGACAAATACATAAGGGAAATAGCAAAACTGGGCGGACGTCGCAAAAAACAAATGATGGAAGCTGACAGCTGGACGCTCTCAACTGCTTAGCTCCATACCAGGCGCCATCAATCGACATGTCGAGTGATGCAAAGCCCGCCGCCGGCAGTCATAATATCGGCATTGTTGAACCGGAATAAGAGAGGAGATCCAATGCCGCTTCCGCGATCCGTGCCTTATGTTGCTCTGGCATCAGCAATTCTTTTGATGGCAGGCACTGGGCAATATCTGGCAATGGAGCCGGCAAAGGTCAAAAAGCGCGTAATTCATCGCCAATTCAAGCCCCAGGCGGCGACGACCGAGGCCGCTCGTGGTAAGGGGCTCTTCCAAAAGAACAATTGTGGCAACTGTCATTTTATTGGCTCAGCCGGCGGGTGCCTCGCACCGCCACTGCAGGGAATTGGGGCACGGCGAAACAGGCAGTTTATTCTCTCACGAATTACCGACAGCCCGGAACAGATAAGAAAGTTCGAGCAACTGTACGGACAGGCGGAGTTGATGCCGCATCCTCGGCTCAGACCTCAACAATCTTCAGCCATTGCCGCTTATCTGCTTACTTTGAAGGAGCCGAAAGGCGGCTTCATCGTTGAGAACCACGCTGCAAAAACGGAAGAGCAAACACCCGCGCAAACAAAAGCAATCGATCGAGAAAAGACGAAACTGGCATCGATTGCCGCAGGCAAGAAGTTATTCTACGAGAATGGCTGCTCCGCCTGCCATTCCATCGGCGGTCTGGGAGGGGACTTCGGTCCAAGACTCGATGATGTGAAGCGTCGGGGACTGAACCATGTACGGGCGCAAATTACAAAAGCCGAGCTCCTGGTGCTGCCCGGCTCAATCGAATACTCGGCACGCGGCACGGTGATGCCTCCTTCGAACCTGGCTCCTGATGAGATAAATGCAGTCGCAGACTTCCTCATGTCGTTGCCGGGCACGGAAAAGAAAACGCCCTCGAGACCCCGCTGAAAGTTTAGTTGCACTTCCGTTATAGATGCCCGGTAGCTTAATCGGTGATGCAGCGATTGGCTGTCCCCGGTTTTACTACCCAAAGAGGATCAGGAAATGATAGACAAGGCATTTATCAAGGAATCTGGAGAATCGAACAACAAGGGAATATACGCGGGCACCGAAGTGTGGTCAGAGGAAAAAGCAAGGCTGATAAAAAAATTGAAGGCAGACAACGGCTCCTCAAGGGGATGCTCCGATGACTTTCTGACATTTTCAGATCCTTACGAAGGCACTGCATTTGATGGCAACGGTAAGCCGGTCAAGAAACCGCAAGACACCATACTTGACTGCAAAAGCAATGCGAAGTGCGTGCCGCTCAATGAATTCGGCAAACCACTCGAACCTAGAGAAGGCGGACCAAAGTACAACTTCCTCCGAGACGAGCATTTTGGCGGCGACAAGCAGAAGAAATTTGACACCGAACGTCAGGGCGACATAAAGCACGCCAAGCCCGATCTGCCTCTCGATGGCGGCTTGAAATACCCCAACGATCTTCACTTCTACGAATTGTTAGGGCCTAACAGATTCTCAATCTAGCGTATGCATTACCCCCAAGCTTCTCCAAACCGAGGGAATTCAGCGAGGGCTGAACGGATGAGACAAGGCGAAAGCCTTGTCCTTTCCGTTGTGATTAGTCGTCGCTCGGCAACCAATCAACGGCTGAGGGGACACTAAATGTAAATGTGCTTCCTCTGCCAATCTCGCTCCGCACCCAGATTTTGCCGCCGTGCAATTCCACGATTGATTTTGAAATGGCAAGACCTAAACCCGATCCTCCCTTAACTTTTGCGCTTGTGTTCGGAGCTTGTTGAAATTTGTCGAATATGGTCTCCAGCATTTCGGGCTGAATACCGGGGCCCTCATCCTTTACGCTTATCTCAACAAATCCGTCCTGCTGTCGAGCCTCCACAGTAACTTTGCACCCTTTCTCGGAAAACTTGATTGCATTCGACACGATGTTGCTGAGCACCCGTTCCAATTGCTGATGATCAGCCATTACAGTGAGAGGCATCGGCAGAAAAACCAGCTGCACACCCGTTTCTTCGGCGAAGCTCCATGTGGCGTCCCGGCAATCCGCAAAGAATTTTTCTATGGATAGCGGTTCCAATTCAAGTTGCATGGACCCAGCACTAATCTTCTCGATGTCCAGAAGGTCGTTGATAAGAACCATCATTCGCTGAGCATTGCGGGCCGCTACTTTTAACAAGTCCAGACCCTTGGCTTCGAACTTCGCATGGTGTCCCTGATTGAAAAGGTCGAGAATACTGTTTATGGTCGACAGGGGTGTTCGCAAATCGTGAGTGATCATAGAAATCACCTCACGCTTGAGCTCTTCTGCTTGCTTGCGATCCGAAATGTCGTGAATTACAAGAAAGAACGAATTTTCTTCTTGGGACCATTGTCCCGACCAGAGGACATGCACCATATTTGAGTCGCCGTCACGCATTTGCACTTCAAGATCTGGCACGTGTGGGGCGCTTCTTATCATCTGAAGATAATCGAGAGCCTTCGAAAGATCGTTAGGAACGACAAGGTCTACGAGGAAGCGACCAACCATGTCTTGCTGACGCATTCTCAGAATTCGCTCGCAAGCAGGGTTGATTGCCATTACGCGTCCGGACTCTTCGAGGCTTAAAATGATGTCCCTGGCGTTGGCAAAAGTGGCAGTCTCTCGCTTGGATGCCGCCTTAAGCTCAGCCGCCATTTTGTGAAAGGTCTGATCCAGCCTGGATATCTCATCAGTGCCTTGCAAAACCGGATTCAAAGGCAAATTGCTCGCCAGCATGTAGGCGTTATCAGTCATACGGTTGAGTTTGCCGACGATGTTGCGCACAAATATGGAAGCAAGCACGAGTGCGAGAAAAACATCGAAGGCGCCAGTGAATATAAGCAGATTCTGCGCTTTCAAGCGCAATTCCGCCTGTATCTGGGGAGACTTTTCCGCCAAATGCTTCTGTTCTTCACCAACATAGGCAAGCTCCTCTCTCACAACCTGTTTCAAAGAAGCGCGAATTCTCTTCCAAAGCACTTTCTGATAGGCTCGGTCCGACTCACCTTTCAGGTCGAATGATCTTTTCAGCTCAATGAGACTGTTGAGAGCAGATTTCGCCTCCATCTCCGACTTAGTGGCGGCAGCCAAGATTGCCGGATCATCCGTTGCCAGCGCCTTGAGCTCGTCATAGTCCCTCTTCAGTCTCTCAAACAAATCCTTGAAGATGGGGTCGTCGGTTGAAAGCTCTGAGACCGAGCTCAAGCCGCCATATGTAGCAATTGTGTCATAGGCATCTCTTGTGATTTTGTTTATCGCGTCTGAAATGTCGCGCGCATGCATTGAACGCTTGAGCTCCGCTTCCGCTTCGCTTTGCAATTTAGCAAGAGACGCCAGAAGAGCGCATTGGATCGCGAGCGGAATCAGTACAAATGCCAGTACCTTAAGAGTTAATGAGCCGCGCATACCTTACCGCAGTCACTGAGAACCGCAAATGACTCAGCGAGGAAGAAACATCATTTGCTGACTATAATATCTATTCCCAATTGAAGCGCGGCCATACATACCTCGAACGACAGCAATGGCAAAGATCTTACTTGTTGAAGACGACAGCGATCTCACTCTGGCTCTTGAGGAGCATCTCAAGCTGGAGCGGCATACTGTTGAAGTTTTCCACGATGGACGTGACGGTGAAGAAGCTCTCAAATCAACACTTTACGACGTCGTCATATTGGATTGGGATTTGCCCGGAGTAGACGGGATCACGGTGCTCCAACGCTATCGAGAAAGAGGCGGTCAGACACCGGTGATTATGCTGACCGGCAAAGGCGAGATCGCCGAAAAGACTCAAGGCCTTGATTCGGGAGCCGATGATTATCTGACGAAGCCGTTTGATAGCAGAGAGCTCATGTCACGGATCAGATCGCTTCTCAGGCGCCCGCCGCAAATGGCGTCGAGCGTGCTCACATACGGCGATCTCACGCTTGATCCGGCCAGTTTCAGAATTACCAGGAACGGCGTTGATTTAAGGCTCCTGCCCAGGGATTTCGCTCTCCTGGAATTCCTCATGCGGCACCCGGGCGAAGTTTTCAGTATTGAGGCTTTGCAATCGAGAGTATGGCATTACGACTCTGATTCATCACCAGCCGGGGTACGCATGGCAATCTCCCGTATTCGCAAAGTGATTGACAAAAGCGAAAATGAATCAATGATAGAAAATGTGGCGCGGATCGGTTACAGATTGCGAAATCCTGATTGACAGGGCAATATCATTTCATGGCGGTCGCGGGCGCCTCGATGTTGAATTTGCAGCAGCCGAAACCGAACGGTCCGCCTAGCTCGTTCCACCTGTATTCACACCACCGCTTTGCATCAAGGACTGCAATTGAGAGCGCATATTCTCTGCCCATATTGCATAACCTTCCTCGCTGAGGTGCACACCATCGGGCATGAGCGTCTTAGGAATGAATCCGTCCCGATCTATAAACGCCTGTCCAATGTCGAGAAAGAACACGCTTTGCTCGTCCGCGATTTTGACCAGCTCACTATTCAACCTGCGCACTGTTTCGCGTACTGCGGCATGCGGCGAGTAGTCTCGCGGAAACACGGCCATCAGAAGCAGCTTGCTGTTGGGCATCTTGCCCCTTATCAGATCAACAATCGATCGCACGCGCCTCGTTATGTCAGAAGGCGCTCCATCTCCAAGAGAAATGTCATTGGTGCCGATAAGCAGCACGGTCACCCTGGCGTCCAAATGATCGAGCTTTGCCGTTTGCAGGCGGGCCAGCACATCGCTTGTGGTATCACCTGCGACTCCTAAGTTTACACAGCGCAAATGTCCGAACTCGGCTTGCCATACAGCGGGAGCATCTGTCGGCCAGTACTCCGTGAGCGAGTCACCAATAAACAAGACATCTACACTGCGGCGATTCAATTGCTCACCC
>DATNRC010000138.1:0-5382 GCA_036703705.1 Candidatus Obscuribacterales bacterium | reverse complement strand
GCAATTTTGATGTCGTTGCCGTAGGATTTGCCCATCTTCATGCCGTCAACGCCTTTGAGAAGCGGCGTGGCGGTGAATTCCGGTTTGGGTTCGGGGAAGTAGTCTGTTCCGTATGTATGATTGAAGCGGCGAGCGACGTCTCTGGCAAATTCGAGGTGAGACTCCTGGTCTTTGCCCACCGGTACCAGCTCACCTTTGAAGGAAAGAATGTCCGCTGTCATCAACACCGGATAGCCGAGCAGCCCGTATGTAGCTTTGGCGCGCGCCTCGGCCTCATCCTGAGCCAGCATGCGCACCATGTCCTTCAAAGTGGGCTCTCTTTCAACCCAATTTTGCGGAGTGATCATGGAAAGCAGAAGGTGAATTTCAGCAATTTCCGGCACTGCCGACTGCACGTAAATGGTTGCCTGCTCCGGATCGATTCCTACGGCCAGCCAATCGAGAGCGATTTCCCAGATGTTGTTTGCAATCTCGCGGCTCGCCTGCGCTTTTGTCGTGAGCGCATGCCAGTCGACGATGGAAAAGTAAGATTCGTAACGGCTCTGGAAATCGACCCAGTTAAGCAACGCACCATAATAATGCCCAAGATGCAAACGCCCAGTAGGACGCATGCCGGACATTATGCGTTTGCGTCTCATCACTTAGTGCTTTCCTTCCTTGCCTTTGATTGTTTGCTGGATGCGCTCTTTTTTGCGAACTTCTTTGGCTTTGCGACGCTTTCGCTTTTCGCGAGCATTGTATTTGCGAGTCATAATTTCTCCTTGCTACGGCATGATGCACACGAACGAAAAGTCCGTTGAATTCGTGGCTCCGACGAGAGCGGAACTGACTATAGCACGATCGAATTGTGTTTCGAAACCTATGTTGTTTGCCAATTCTGTCGCCGTTTACAACTGCTAACTGAGAATTAGTTGAGCAAGAATTTGCATCCATTAATAAGGTAGTGGTGGAGTGAGACAAAGAATTCGGCTGCACGAAAAAGGCGACAAATGTGAAAACCAGCTACGGAGCCTGAATTCGCTAGCTTGCGCTGGGCACGGAACGATAAAGTCCCGATCCTAACGCCTGACTTACCCAAATTTACAAAAGTTAATATACCTCTTGACTGCTAAAGACGAGGCAGGAATGGGTAAATACCGATCAGCAGGAAACTATGGTAAATGCAATTACTAGCGGGAGTTCACGAGATTGGCGGCGAAAGTTGGCGAAGAATTAGCTGATGATTGGTCCGAGGTTGGCGCTTTCGAGCAGGAAGAAGAGCCGGTCTTAACCGACGACGAAGACCAGGATTCAGAACCTAGTGGTGGCGACGGTTTCACTGAAGATTCCGTTAGGCTCTATCTGCGGGAAATCGGGCGCGTCAAGATGATCAAGCCCGACGAGGAAATCGAGCTCGCTCGCCGCATTGCCAAGGGAGATCTGGACGCCAAAAAGAAGCTCATACAGGCCAATCTTCGCCTGGTCATTTCCATCGCCAAAAAATACGTCAACCGGGGGCTGCCGTTTCAGGACTTGATTCAGGAAGGCAATCTCGGCTTGATTCGAGCGGCAGAGAAATTCGATCACACGAAGGGATTCAAATTCAGCACCTACGCCACCTGGTGGATCCGCCAGGCGATAAGCCGTGGTCTTGCCGATAAATCACGCACCATACGAGTGCCCGTGCACATGGTGGAATCAATCAACAAGCTCAAAAAAACAAGCGCCCGACTGGCTCAAGAGCTCGGCCGCAAGCCAAACGAAGTTGAGCTTTCCGACGCCATGGAAATGCCCGTCAACAAGATTCAAGAGATCATTCAAGCCGATCGCGAGCCGATTTCCATGGAGATGCCGCTCAATCGAGACGAAGAAACATATCTCGGCGATTTGATTGAAGACAGCATCACGTCACGTCCGGATCTGACCACCGAAGAAGAATTGATGCGCCAGGATCTCAACCGCATGCTGAGCCAGCTCACACCCCGTGAGCGCGACATCATGCATCTCAGATACGGTCTGGAAGACGGCCGCCAGCGAACGCTGGAAGAAGTGGGGCGCCTGTTCAATATCACCCGCGAGCGCGTGCGCCAGATCGAGCACAAAGCCTTCAGGAAGTTAAGACAGCCTGCCTGGTCCTCCAAGCTCGCCGGCTATCTTGAAGATTGATAAACAATAATTCTTCTGCCGTTTTTGAGAACGCTCGATGGAGCGACCGCCCGGCAATGCGCTGCGGGGGTCTTGTCGCTCATGCCAAGGCTCCTTGATTGCCGCTAGTTTAGATGGTAAGTCTTATGTCTCTCGCGCCGGCTTGCTAGGGTATACACCGGCTAAGGCGGCAGACAGGAATTTTGGGAATCTCGAGTCTTGGTGACCGTGGTGATTGAAAAGGAACGCGTTGCTCCCGAGGAGCTGAAAGCGCTCGTTGACGGCGGCGAGCGTCAGAAGCTGCGCCTCGTGCTCAATGAAGAGCACCCCGCGGACCTGGCTGAATGGCTCTCCGAGATGGACGAGGCGCATCGCCTGTCTTGTTTTCGTCTTCTCGATCTCGATAACGCCTCCGCAGTTCTTGCCGAGCTGGAGCCGGAAATGCAGCGCGACCTTTTGCGAGATCTGGGGGAAATAGGCGTTGTGCCTATCATCACGCGCATGTCTCCAGACGACGCGGTGGACCTCCTGTCCGAATTGCCGCGGGAAAAAGTTCTCTCCATCATCAATCAAATGACGGATGAAGAAGCCAAGGAGGACATCGAGGAGCTGCTCACCTTCAAAGAAGACTCCGCCGGCGGCATCATGTCCACCGACTATCTGGCGTTGGAAACGAAGATGACGGTCGATCAAGCGATCGCCTATTTGCGGGAATCGTATGCCGAACTGGAAGAAGAAATCTATGACGTCTACGTCGTGGATGCCGAGGGCAAGCTTGTCGGCCGCGTCACATTGAAGGAGCTTTTGACTGCCGCTCCGGAAGGGCTCGTCGAGAGCATCATGGATGAGAATCTCATCCTCGTCACCACTGCCACCGATCAAGAAGAAGCGGCTGAAAAACTGAGCCGCTATGACCTTCTGACCCTGCCCGTCATCGACGAAGAGGGCAGGCTGCGAGGCATCATCACGGCGGACGACGTCATCGACGTGCTGAAGGAAGAAGCAACAGAAGACCTCTATCAATCATCCGGCATCAACACACAAGGTGTCGAGCAGAGCGAGCAACTTTCTTACAATGTGCGCAGAGCTGTGGGCGCGCGGCTTCCCTGGCTGCTTGTGACACTGATGATTGAATCCGGTTCGGCCACGGTCATCACCCACTTCGACAGCGTGATTAGAGAAACGGTGGCAGCGGCTTCCTTCATGCCGCTGTTGTCTGGTGTCACGGGAAGTGTCGCCACCCAGAGCACTTGCATCATTTTACGCGGCTCCGGAAGAGACAAGCCGACTTTGCGCGCAGCGCTCCGCAACATCTGGCACGAAGTACGGGTGGGAATGCTTCTGGGGGCGATGTGCGGCCTCATGACCTACGCCATAAGCCTTTTCTTCCACAGCGTGAGCGGAAATCTGGGCATCGTCGTCGGTGCCTCTCTTTTCGTAACGATGACGGTGGGCGTTCTCATTGGCACTCTGATGCCGATGTTGTTCCATAAGATAGGCATTGATCCTGCGCATGCTTCCGGACCGTTCATCACCAGCATTCTTGATGTATCGACGATGACTATCTATCTAACCATCGTTCATTTCTTCCTGTCGCACATCCTTTGAGAAAAGCTGTTCGAGGTCAATAAAATGGAAACGACGAAACTTGATCCTAATCAGGAGCTGATTGAAAGGCGAAAAAAGGCTTCGCAAGTAAGTGACAGCGTCATGCGCAAGCGCCATGAAAAGAGCCTCTTGCATGCAAGAGAGCGGATCGAGAGGCTGGTTGACAAAGATTCCTTCATCGAAGTCGATCGCTATGCCCTTCACCACTGCTCGCATTTCGGGCTGGACAAGAAAAGAGTTTTGGGCGACGGTGTCATAACGGGACAGGCAAAGATTGACGGCCGTCCGGTCTACGTTTTTGCGCACGACGCCACTTTTCTCGGCGGCGCTCTGGGCGAAGTTTTTGCCCGCAAAGTTTGCAAAGTGATGGACCTTGCCTTGCATGCAGGATGTCCGGTCATCGGCCTCAATGAAAGCGGCGGCGCTCGCATCCAGGAGGGCGTAAGCTCGCTTGCCGGATATGCGGATATTTTTTACCGCAACGTGCAATGCTCCGGTGTCATCCCGCAAATCTCCGTAATTTACGGCCCATGCGCCGGTGGCGCAGTCTACAGCCCAGCTGTTACCGACTTTACCATTATGGTGGCAAACAATAGTTATATGTTCATCACCGGTCCTGAGATTGTCAGGACCGTCACCGGTGAAGACGTCACTTTCGAAGAATTAGGCGGCGCCAAGGTTCACAACGAAAAGAGCGGAGTGGCTCAGCTGCTCGCTGAAGATGAGGAAGATTCTTTCTGGCTCATCCGCAAATTGCTGTCCTACCTTCCCAGCAATAATCTGGAATCCCCTCCCGATGAACCGGCGCACGGAAGCGAGCCCAACGACATGATGGCGCTGGACAAACTGGTGCCCACAGACGCCCACAAACCATACGACATGCATGACGTGCTGACGAGAATTTTCGACTACGGAGAATTCTTTGAAGTCTCTCCTTTGCATGCCACCAATCTCATTACCGGTCTTGCCCGCCTCAAAGGACAGAGCGTCGGCATTGTCGCCAATCAGCCTAAAGTTCTTGCCGGAACGCTCGATATAAATGCATCGGTAAAAGGCGCCCGCTTTGTCCGTTTCTGCGATGCGTTCAATATTCCTGTGATTACGTTTGTGGACGTCCCTGGCTACCTGCCCGGAAAGACCCAGGAGCATCATGGCATTATCAGACACGGCGCCAAGCTGCTTTACGCTTACTGTGAAGCATCGGTGCCCAAGCTCACTGTCATCACAAGGAAAGCTTATGGCGGGGCTTTTGATGTGATGGGATCGAAGAATGTCGGCGGTGACTTCAATTTTGCCTGGCCTACGGCCGAGATTGCCGTCATGGGTGCCGATGGCGCAGTAAATCTTCTTTACCGCAAAGAGCTGGAGAAGCTGTCCGGCGACGAAGCGGTGAGCCGCGCCAGGGAATTGGTGGCCGAATACAAAGCACGCTTCGCCAATCCATATATTGCTGCCGAGAAGGGTTATGTTGATGATGTGATCTTGCCTTCCGAAACCCGCAATGTGCTCATAGCAGCATTGGAAGTGCAGAAGAACAAGCGCGTGGAACGACCCAAGCGCAAGCATGGGAATATTCCTTTGTAAGCGCTCCGAGCTCGGCTTAAGCGGAGGCGGCGCCGGACGCCTCCGCGGATCTCATAAGATTCGCTC
>DATNRC010000137.1:0-11281 GCA_036703705.1 Candidatus Obscuribacterales bacterium | reverse complement strand
CCGCCTGCGATTTACTTGGGTCTTCCATGCCGCTGGCACAATCCATCGGCCGATGGGGAAATTTCTTCAACTCAGAAGCTTTTGGAAAACCGGTCAGCGAAAGCTTCCCCCTGCGCCTGTACATTCCGCCGGAAAATCGCCCATCGACATTCAGCACAGCGGATTTTTTCCATCCCACCTTCCTCTATGAATCCGTCTGGGATCTCTTGCTTTTTGTTATCTGTTACTTTGCACTGGCCGACCGGCTGCGCAATTACCCGGGCGTTACTTTCTGCTTGTACATCGGCGGTTATTCGATTGGCCGATTGCTGATTGAGCCCTTGAGGACGGACTCGCTAATGGCTTTCGGCATTCCGGCGCCGATGCTTGCCAGTGCTTTGATGCTGGGTATCGCTATGGTCGGACTGCTCGTTTTGCTCAAGCATCATTGGTCCAACGCGCAGAAACAGGCGGACTGACGGTGGAAATAGTTGCTTACTTGAGCAAATTTCCGCGCCCTGTCTTTTTCACTTCGCCGTAGACGTTTGCCGACGACGAGCGTTCACTTGCGCCGGAGCCCAGCCCCGTGGAGCCCGCATCGTACTTAAGCAACTGAGGCTCTCTGGCATTTGTGGACGATCTTGAAGCCGACGGCGGCGCGACGAGCAAAGACTTTTGCACAGCACTTTCGCCGGGATTCGCTCTGCCCAAGATATTCGTGCTGTAGCCTGCGCTCAATCCTTTCGGCTTTGCCGGTCCGCCCGTCGGTATGTTTGTGCCCAGGCGAGACTTAGGAAGGAAGTTGGAAGGCATGGTGAAATAACCCGCTCTGTCACCGCTCGTGATACTACCCCCGCCATCGGCGGCTTGAGGAGAGGGAAGATAAATAACTTCTTTGCCGCGGCCCTTCGGCAAAGCGGTAGGAATAACGTAAACCTTCTCCGGCTCTTCATCTCCGTGATACGTCACTATAGGATCTTCGCGCACTACTTGCACTCTTCGCCGTGACTTGAAGGGCTCCACTTTCGGCAGGGCATCCCTTTTTATCGTTTCGAATCCCTGAGCGCTCGCCGAGTCAGTGGTCAATGCCGCTCCCCAAAAAAGCAAGACAAGCATCGCAAAAGATTTGGTCATGAGTCTTCTCCTCGACTAAAAGCGCGACTGCTCAGGCCGCATTAGTCACGCTGACGCGGCGCCAGCCCTGCCGGATGGCAAGCACGGATCATGCGTCGGTTTCGATCATCGCCTTTACGCCTGCGAAGGACTCGCGCTCGACCGGCTGTTTATGTCGCGCCATTATTGTGCGCGTTTTCAAGACCGAGAAAAACAGGAATTACCCTAGAGAGCTCTTGGTGGATTTACGGCAACTAGCGAGCGGGAGCGCCATGGTGCGCTGCTTTGCGAGGGGCTTTCCGCTTGCGTTTGTTCTCGGCGGGTTCTTCGCCGTCGCCTTTAGCATCGTTGTCAGATGCCGTAAGCTCCTGTTCAGCCTTTAGCTTCTTAAGCCGCTCCCTGACGCTGTTGGTGAAAGGATGATCGGGACCCAAAGTTCGCACCGCCATTTGGAAAGCGGAAGTAGACATCATCAGAGCTTCCTTAGTTCTGCCCTGATGCTGGTAAAGGTCGGAGAGATTGTCCAGCGTTATGGCAATATCAGGATGGTCTGCGCCCAGCGACTTTTGATAAATCGCAAGAGCCTTCAGATGCAAGGGCTCTGCTTTCGGAAATTGGCTCAAATCCGCATAAAAACAGCCGAGATTGTCCAGAGCTGTTGCCACGCTGGGATGGTTCTCACCGTAGACCTTTTGCATGATCTGCAAGGATCGTTCCAGAAGTTTCGCTGCCTCATCGATTTTGCCTTGCCTTCTGTAGCTCTCGGCCAGATTGCCGAGCGCAATTGCCACGTCCGGATGATCCGCCCCCAGCGCCTTCTCATAAACAGAAAGCGCTTTTTCCTGTAATGGAGTGGCTTTGGCATACCTGCCTTCTTTCATATAGAGAAGCGCGAGATTGTCCGTCACCGTCGCCACCTCCACGCTATCGCCAGGTCTTACCTGCTCCATGATGGCCAGGGAGCCTTCGTAAAGAGGCTCCGACTCATCCAATTTGCCTTCATCTTTCAAGATCCCGGCTAAATTACTGAGCGCCACGGCGAATGAGAAATCATCAGGGCGCCCACCGTCTCGCATAATCTTTACTGCAGCCTTAGCGCACTTCTCTGCTTCCTCCAGATTTCCGCGCGCCTTGTACACCAGCGAAAGATTGCCCTGCGAAACTGCCAGGCGAGAGTCATTTGCTCCAAATTTCTCAGCCTCCGTCACCGCCAATTTCAAAAGCCGCTCTGCTTCAGCATAATTTGCCATTGTCATGGCTCGTTTTGCGCCAGTCGAATAACGAATCCATTCCTCGTCGCCAGCGGCATCGGCAGCCAACACCGACAACATAAACGCGAGGGATACCGCCCAGAATCTCATTTACGACAAAAATCCTCACAGGATACCCTCCATCTAGCATACATGACAACCAGCATTTCGCCTATCCCATGGCTCTTTCCACGGCTGAGACTGAAGATGGAAAGAAAGCAGCAGCAGCGGCAGGGAAGGTGCAACACCGCACCCACACTGGGTTTCGAGTCAATGATGAGCAGGGCGCTCAGGAAGCCAGGCGACGGAGAATATCTATGTTGGCGCGATCCGGTCCCTTATTTTCAAATCCAGGCACCTCGAGAATCCACGGTTTGTCACGCAGCACAGGATGATGCAGCATGCGCGCAAATGCCTCTTCACCGATAAATCCCTTGCCTATATTCTCGTGCCGGTCCCGCCGCGAACCCAGGGGGGTCTTGGAGTCGTTGGCATGAATGGCCATCAACCACTGGAAGCCGACCTCCTCGTCGAATTCGGCGACAGTCTTCTCCAACCCCTCCTTGCTTGCGATATTGTAGCCGGCGCTGAAGAGATGGCAGGTGTCCCAGCAAACTGCAAGACGTTTGTCGTTGTCCAGACCTTTCAACAGCGCTCCTATCTCTCTGAAGTTATCGCCGATGGTGCCTCCCTGTCCAGCGCAAACTTCAATCACCAGCTTGCACTTGCCGCCGTATCCATCGAGCACGCAATCCATGGCCTTAACCACTTGCTTCAAGGCATCCGAGCGCGGTCTTTGCCCGGCCGAGCCGGGGTGGAAGATGACGCCTTTTGCTCCTATCTGATCGGCGAGAAACAAATTACTGCGCAAATTGAGCACGGACTTGTACAGATTGTCCGCATCGCTGCCAGCCAGATTTACCAAATAGTTGCCGTGAACGAAGAGCGGTCCCAACTTCCTCGCCTGTAAATCGCGCACGAACATTTTGATGTCTGCCACCGGTGGTGATGGCTCTTTCCAAGTCTGGGGCGAACCGAGAAAAATTTGCATTACCTGGGCCCCGATTTCTTCAGCCTTTTTTACGGCCCTCTTCAAGCCGCCCGCTACGTGCCCTCCCAGAATCGGCGTCTTATCACCATTTGTTTGAGCCGTCAGCTCTTCCATGCCTTGGAAAGCTTCGGCTTTCTTGCGCTCTTTCGGCATGCTCTTTTCGTGCTGCCGGCGGCTTCGCCCGTGAGCATCCTCTTTTCTTAAGCCGGAACGTCGCCCCACTTCCACTCCTCGACAAGATGCAGCAAGAAAAAGTTTACAACGTCGAACGGCAAGCGAAGAATTCCCTCTGGGAATCGCCCAGCAAAGGCTCGAAAGGCGTTCGGGGCAAAACACTTGCTGGAAAGAAACCGACTTAAATCTGGCCAGTCAAGGAGGTACCTCCGAAACTCACCCATTGGGATGATTGACAGCAGTTGGCATCGTGTGACAGGGTAGTTTATGGGAGGGTCCACAGCTGCCTTCGTGCGCGAAGTCACTTGTGATGATTTTGGGTTGCTCAATACCAGTCTTGATGCGTTGCGACGACAGGTCGCAGTGACAACCTTTTGCTAGCCCATCATTGCGGCACGCGCTTTCCTGGCGCGCGCCCTACCCATCCTTCAGGCACCACTTTCGGTGGCAACAGGATGCGTGTATTACTCTTAGCGAAGTTTACTAAACAGAACGATGCTCTCGCCGAGCGCTTGAAGAAACGAGGCGTTGCCGTGCAGCAAGTGCAATCTGTGGACGACGGACTTGCGTGCATCAGTAAACGAAGCGCCGATGTCGTGCTGCTTGACCTCTCACTGGAAGGTGAGAGCATGGAAACCTGGCAGAAAATACAGAGTCACGTCACCTCTGTGCCAGTCGTGATTATGTCAAGCCATGAAAACAAAGATCTGGCGATTCAAATCATTCAGCAGGGCGCACAGGAGTATTTGATCAAATCTCAGCCAAGTATTGACTCTCTCATTCGCTGCTTGAGATATGCCATCGAAAGGCGACGTTTCGAAGAGCAATTGCACGCCAGCGACCGGATCAGCCGCCTGATTGTCGACAATGCGCCGGACGCTTTCGTGTCCATCAACGGCAACGGCGAAATTATCGGTTGGAATCCAAGCGCGGAGCGCATATTCGGCTGGAGTTACTCCGAAGTAGCCGGTAAGAAACTTGTCGATCTTATCATTCCGGCCCATTTGCGAGAGCGCCACATGGAGGGGGTGCGGCGATTCCTCGCGAACGGCAATCCGAAAATTCTCAACACTCGTTTTGAAGTGCCGGCGCTTAACAAAAGTGGCAAACAAATTTCCATCGAGCTAGGCGTTTTTTCAATCGAGGACAGCACGCCTTCCTTTGGAGCTTTCATCAACGACGTCACCGAGCGCAAGAAGCTGGAGCAGCGCAGAGAAGCAAGCTATGAGATAACGCGAATAATTGCCGAATCGACTTCCCTTAAACAAGCCGCCCCAAGCATTCTCAAAATTCTCCACGGTCTTACCGACTGGGAGTTTTTCACGCTGTTCATTGTCGACAAAACAGAAGACGTCATGAAATGCCTTGCCCAATGGCACAAACCGGGAAAGAAATATCCGGCGTTTTCCAGTGCCTCATCTGCGATTACCTTCGAGCGCGGCAAGGGATTGCCGGGACGCGTCTGGCAAGATTGCCGAGCGCACTGGATTGATGATCTTGCAGCCGACAACAATTTTCCCAGAGCTGCGCAGGCAGCCGAAGACGGCTTGCATGCGGGCATTGCCTTTCCCATCGTGCTCAATGGTGAAGTCTGGGGGATCATCGAAGGATTCAGCGCTGATGTCCTGAATTGCGATGCGGACTTGCTTTCTTTTTGCAATTCGCTGAGCACTCAGCTCGGGCAATTCATGAAACGCACAATGCTTGAAACAGAATTGCGCGAATATGAGCTTCTCAAACAGAGGGAAGACTTTGTCTCGATGCTCACCCACGATCTGAAAAATCCGCTCGTCGGCGCCGATCGGATTCTTACCTTGCTGGTCGAAGGACGGCTCGGCGAAATGCCTGCCAAGCACAAGACAATTTTGTCGCAGCTCAAGGACAGCAATTCCGCCCTTCTCAAGCGCGTGGACAAGATCAAAGACATTTACCAAATAGAAAGGGATTTGAAAGAAGCCGAGTTCACCGTGATCGATATCAATAATCTAGTCCTTGATCGTATCAAGGAAGTCCTGCCGAAGGCGCAGGCTCGTGGCATCAAAATCAGTTGCGAACTGCCCGAGCGAGCCGTCAAAGTTTGCTGCCATGAAGACTCAATAAGGAGAATGGTGCAGCATCTTCTCGATAATGCCGTGAAGTACAACAAAGATGGCGGACAGGTGACGGCCAAAATCATTAGTAATGAAAATCAGCTGACGATCGAGGTTCACGACACCGGTCAGGGAGTAGCAGATCCGGAGAAGCGCTTTCTCTTTGAGAGAGTGTGGCAGGGCATTGTGGGCTCGAAGTACCCAAGCGGCACCGGGCTCGGGCTGTACCTTTGCAGTCGCATCGCCAACGGCCACCACGGGCGGATTTACTGCAAGAGCGAGGCCGGCCGAGGCAGTCAATTCGTAGTCAATCTGCCGCTTTGGAACGATCGCTGCCGCAAGCATCGCGATGCAAATCAGTGACAAAAGCCCCACCCCATGGCTGTTTCCTCTGTCCCATCAATCAACCTTTGGCGTGAGCATGAATCAGGCAATTAGGTGAAGGATTTTGCTTTTGCCGGCGGCGCCTTTCCCACTCGCTTTCAGTCCGGTCGAAAGCACAGCAGGTCACTTTTTTCGCGCATGTCACTTGTGTCCGTCCGTAACCGACCTATGTTTTATAACCTTATATGGTTATAGTCAGGAAGCCAAAAATCAGGCAGAGAAAAGCTCAAAACCCTTTCCTATTAGTCATTTTAGGCATTTCACCCCCGTGGGCCTGGTATAACCATATATGGTTCTTTTTTCCAGCACGCCGCCACGCGTTAGATGTAGCCGGTCAAACCCGCTGCCTGGGATTGATCTTCTAACAACCTTGATTTGCTCTACCTTTAACGCTTGCCGCCAGACGCAGCGAGAATCTTGATTCTTTCTTTGCAGGCCCCGGCACTTGGTCCAGAAGGAAGTGCTTTGATGTATTTCTGATACTCGACGACAGCATTGGCCGGTTGCTTCATGGCCTCGTAAAGAGTGCCGCGATAGTAGTAGCACTCGCCGGTCACCTGCGGGCTGGGATCGAGCTGCTGAGCGCGATTATATGACGACAGCGCTTTTGGATTGTTGTTGAGCGCCTGGTAGGCGGTGCCCATATTCATCCATGTCGCCGCATCGTCAGGATTGATCTTCAAAGCATTTTCGTAATCGATTACCGCACCGGGAAGATCCGGTGTGGCGGCGGTTTGCTTCTTAATTGCAGCATCCACCAGCGGTGCTGCTTTCGCCTGCAAGGCCGCAATCATGAATTTCTTGGCGTCTGCCAGTTTAGGATCGATTGCCAGCGCTTTCTTGTACGTATCGATGGCATTATCCAGATCGTTTTTATTGTGATAGCAGGTGCCGAGAGCGTAAATGATGTCGGCTCGATTAGGGGCGCCTTTAATCGCTTCCTGATACTTGGCGATTGCCTCGTCATATTTGCCTTCCTGCTGCAGCTTGATAGCAGCATCATAAGCAGCCTGAACTTCAGCAATCTGCTTTACTTCAGCCGTTGTCTGGATTTTCTGGGTGGCGTTCGGATTGACCTTCAAGGTGCTGGCTCTTTGTTGAGCCTGCACCGCCCAGGTGCCCTTCGGATTGGCCTGCAGGTAAGCCGTGTACTCTTGAGCGGCTTTTGCGCCTTGGCCGAAGTTCTCATCCAAAACCGCCATGAAGTACAAATTCTCCGACTGCGATTTCTTGTCGAGATCATAACCCTTCTGGTAGCTCGAGCGTGCGTTGGCAAAATCATCTACTGCTTGATAGCAGGCGCCAAGGCTTGTCCAACCGGCGGCATTATCCGGATATTGCTGCAAGCCTTTTTGATAGAGCTCGATTGCGCCTTTATAATCCTGGGCCAGCTGCTTCTTGTATCCTTCCTCCATCACCGGTCCCACCTGGGCGGCTTTAGCGGCAACGAGCGCTGCCTGGTAATCCTTGTTTGCAGGAGCCATGTCGACCGCCTTCTGATACCAGATCACCGCGTTTGCCATATCTTCTTTGGCTTGATATAAGGCACCCAGCGAATAGACGAGCGTGGCGTCTTTCGGCTTCAATTGGATTACCTGCTGATAGAGCGGAATGGCGTCATCATATCTTTTCTGGTTGTATGCCTCGACGGCCTTGCTGAGCAGTGCATCGACTTGCTGTGCCAGTTTGATTTCTGCCTGGGTCTGCAGCTTCTGGACATTATTCGGATTGGCAGCCAGCGCTTGAATGCGCGGCTTTGCCTGATTGACCCACTGACCGGCAGGCGCGGCCTGCACGTACTGTCTGTATTCAGAAAGAGCTTTTGCGCCCTGGTTCAAAGTCTCGTCGATGACAGCCATGTAGTAGAGGTTGTCTACCTCAGCCTTATTGTCCAGGTTGTAAGCCTTTTGATAAGCGTCGCGCGCTTGCTGATACTGATCGAGCGCCTGATAGGCGCTGCCGAGGTTGCGCCAGAGCTGGGCATTGTTGGGCAAGATAGCCAGTGCTTGCTGGTATTTGGCAACAGCGCCAGCGAGATCGCCTGCTTGCTGCAATTTGACGGCTTCCTCGCCAATCGGTGCCGCTTTGTCGGCGGTGGCGTCGTCGATAGCCTTTTTGTACTGATCGTTTTTGGGATCGATGGAGGAGGCCAGCTTGTATTGCGCGATGGCGCCATCGATGTCGCCCTTCAACTGCAGGATTTGCCCCTTGGTCGCGGGATAGAGAGGCTCTTTAGGCATAGCGGCGATTGCTTTGTCGATGGCCGCAAGGGCATCATCGTATTTCTTCTGATCGCGCAGGCTTACTGCTTGCTGATATGCATCGTCAGCAGCTTTCTCGGTGGCGATTTCGGCCTGGGACTTGATATGCTGCGTGTCGTTGATGTTCTTATTCAGCGCCGTGACGCGGTCCTTGGCCTCCTTCAAATACTTTCCACCGGGGGCGGTGGCAAGATATTTCTGATATTCGCCCAGCGCCTGCTGACCCTTATTGAAATGCTCGTCGATCACAGCCATCATGTACAGATCGTCGATCTGTCCTTTGGGATCAACCTCCAGCGCTTTCTGGTATGCATCCCGGGCCCGCGCGTAGTCCTCGCGAGCGTATTGAGCGCTTGCCAGGTTGAACCACAAAGGAGCGTTGTTGGGCTGTATGGCAAGGGCCTGCTGATAGAGATCGATCGCCCCCGTGTAATCCTTATCGGTGTGCTTCTTCACAGCCGCAGCGATAATCGGCTCGGCCTTAGCCTTGAGCGCTGAGTCGAGCGCATCCTGATAGGTCTTTGTCTTGGGATCCAGTCCGATGGCGGCGCGGTATTCCGAAATGGCCTCGTCGAAGCGCTTCAGCATTTGATAGCAAGCGGCAAGATTGTAATGATAGGCGGCGTTTTTTGGATCTTGCTTTAGAAGATCCATGTACTTCGCGATTGCCTCGTTGTACTTGCCTGATTTGTACAGATCGCCGCCGGCTTGCTCAGCCTGGGCGATTTGCTTCGCTTTTCGCGCGTCCATGCATGTGGTGTAGCCTTGCTGAGCAGCGGCGTTTTTGGGATCCATCTGCAAGGCCTTCGAATAGGCATCGATAGCTTTGTCGTAGTCTTCCTGGGCCTGATAGCAGGTGCCCATATTCACCCACGGCTGAACGTTGGTTGGATCAAGGCCAATCGCTGCCTTGTATTCTTCCAGCGCCGGCGCATAAAGCTTTCGTGTTTGCAGGTCGACGCCGTTATTGATGTGCTTGTCGATTTCCGCTTTCTTCTTCAGCTCGGGAAGTGCGGCAAGCAGTTTCTGAGCGATGGGATTATTGCCCTTGGATAGAGCAATCGCCTGTTTGTACTCGCCGGCAGCACCGCCGAAATCACCGCGGAATTGAAGGGCCTGTCCCAGACCAATGTGGTTATCGGCGGCCAGGGGATCCTTTTTCAAGGCGTCTTCCCAGGCCGCTTGCAAAGCATCAAGAGTGTCTGAATCGTCGGGTTTGAAAGCGAGGGCCTGGCCGAAGGCTTTGACGGCGCTCGGCAAATCCCCCTTGGCTTGCAAAGCCTGCCCGAGCTTGACCTCCACCTCAGCGCTGTCGCCTGCCCGGGCAGCGTTTTGATAAGCGGCTATGGCATTGGGCAGATCGTCTCTTACGCGGTAGACATCGCCCAGCTTCGTAAACACCTTTGCGTCGGCCTTGATTTTGACGGCTTCGCTGAATTCGATAATGGCGCCTATGAAATCGCCGGATTTGCGGGCAGTATCACCGAGCGCCACACGATCCTCGAATTTGTGAGGGTCTTTGCCGAGCATGCGGATGATGCCGTCAACATTTTGAGCGGTCGTTGCGTTGTCGCGATTGAGGTAGTAGGCCTGGTGAAATTGCTTGAGCGCTTCCTGCGGATTGCTGCGGGCGAGCTGCAGCCCGTAGTTGTTGTGAGCAATGGCGAGATTGTCTTTGGCGAGCTTATAGGTGCTGTCGAGCTTGAGAGCCTCTTGAAATTTTTGAATGGCAAGCGCGAAGTTGCCGGCATTAAGAGCCTTGACGCCCTCATTGTTTAAGCCGATGACGACGTTTGGATCCACAGCCCATGCCGGATTCACGGCAGGCGGTCCGCAAGAAATGTGCCCTGCAATCATTAATGCAACCAGACTTCGCGCGATCACTCTCTTGTTTGCTTTGGAAGACACCACCTGAAGACCTCTATCGTTGAAAAGTGGATGACGAGACGGATGCAAATATTTGGCCATTATTACGCCCGAGAATACCAAGAATGGATTCTAATTCATTCTGCATGCATCAAGCACCGGGATTTTTCCTGAGCGCGCAAGAGTGGCAACGGCGATCCTGCCTGTAAGCAAAACCGCAGGGACAGGAGCTCACAGCCTCTATCCCTGCAAGTTCTCAAGCAATTTCGTCTCAGGCTTCCGGCTCGATCAATCCGTAATTGCCGTCGCGACGGTGATAGACGGTATTGACCTGATTTGTCTCGGAATTGATGAACATGAAGAAGTCATGTCCGAGAAGATCCATATGTTTGCAAGCTTCTTCCGGAAGCATCGGCTTCAGCGGAAAACGCTTGGAACGAACAATTTTCGGCCTGATGTCCTCCAGCGCTATGTCCTTGCTGACAGCGGCATCACTGTCTAGATCAGCACTGACGTCCACAGGTTTGGATTGTTCCGCTCGCACCTCTTTGGCCTTGGCTTTGTTGCCCTTGTGGTAGTAGCGCGTCTTGTACTTTCTAAGTTGCCGCTCGATTTTGTCCGCAACAAGATCTATTGATGCGTACATATTCTCAGTGGACTCTTCTCCGCGAATCACCGATCCGTTCAAATTGATGGTTATTTCAGCCGTCTGGCTCTGAGCAACGGATGGATTCTTGGCGACGCTCAACAAGGCAGTTATGTTGAGATCGTGGTCAAAGTGCTTTTGAGCTCGTTGCAGTTTGTCAATGAGATAGTCCTTGAGCGCTGGGGTAAGGTCGATATTGCGCCCGGTTACAGTGACATGCATGAGCAGACCTCCATTTCGAAGGGACAGCGAACATTTAAAAATGGGCGCCAGCACACGTCGCTGGTACGCCTGCGTAAAGTAGTGATATAGCTCGTTCGAAAACCGTCAATTGGGACCCGCTGTCGATCTGCCAAAGCCGATGTAATCGAATTCCTCTCTAATTTTGTACCCGGGGACCGAAAATAATCACATTCATTACAAGCTATTGCGAAGAGCCTTACTTGAGCCCCGAAATCGTATCAAGG
>DATNRC010000136.1:0-9625 GCA_036703705.1 Candidatus Obscuribacterales bacterium | reverse complement strand
CGTTGTTGACGACGGAAATGGCTTCGGCCGTGCTCATAGTGCCGCTGGGCGATTTGAGCTTTGTCTTGCCGTCAGCTGTGACACCACTGCGAAGCTCCCGGAATATGACGACGATACGGCGAATCTGCTCGAGCGCCGGCGGCTCGCCGGGAAGTTCGAGGGCCCGTCCGATCGCCGCGCAACGCTGGCTTACGATCTCCACTTCTTCTTCGAGTGTGTCCGGCACCGGCAATACGACTGTATTGAACCGCCGCCTGAGCGCGCTCGACAACTCGTTGACGCCGCGATCTCTGTCATTTGCCGTGGCGATGACATTGAATCCTTTTACAGCCTGTATCTGCTCGTTAAGCTCGGGAACCGGCAGCGTCTTCTCAGAGAGAATCGTGATTAAAGTATCCTGCACGTCGGCAGGAATGCGTGTCAGCTCCTCCACCCGCGCCATCATTCCTTCCTTCATCGCGCGCATGATTGGGCTTGCTACAAGGGCGTTGACCGATGGTCCTTCAGACAGCAAACGGGCGTAATTCCAGCCGTAGCGCATCGCTTCTTCGGGAGTTCCGGCAGTCCCCTGCACCACCAGGCTCGAGTCTCCGGATATGGCGGCAGCGAGGTGTTCGGACACCCAGCTCTTGGCCGTGCCGGGCACGCCGAGAAGAAGGAGGGCGCGGTCGGTGGCGAGGGTTGAAATGGCAATTTCAATAAGGCGGCGGTTGCCGATGTACTTGGGTGTAATCGCAAAGCGATTGTCAAGTTTTCCGCCCAGTATATAGGTGCACACCGCCCATGGTGACAAGCGCCAATTTGGCGGGCGCTGTTTGTTATCGACCTTTTCGATCTCAGCCAGCTCCTGCGCGAATTGCTGCTCGGCTCGCTGTCTGAGAATCTCACCCGCTTCAGAAATCACTTCTTTCATGTTCTCTCCTGATCATCTTATTGATTCGACAATGCTGCGTAAATGTCTGATTTGAACTTCAGCGCCGATAAAAATGGATCGGCTGTTTTCAATGAGTCTCCACCTGCCTTTGCAATCGAAGCCTCGATATGTTCTGCCAATGTCGCGGGGAAGTAGAAGCCAATGTTGGCAAACATAAGCCTTACCGAGTGATTAGTGCCGTACTGTGCGGCTTCGGAGATTTGCGGCATCAGTTTGCGCGCGAAGTCTTCGCTCCACTCATGATTCGCGCGCAGAAGAGCGGCTATGACCGGCTGACGATATTCATTATTGCCTTTGACGTACAGCTTGCCGCCATTCTTCTCCATCATTTTGAGAATTATCTTCTCGCGCACCGGCGGATCAAGAAGATCCAGCATGCCGATATCGAGGGCGCCGGCGAATTTGCTGAGGCAAAACGCTTCCGCCCACTGGGCATTGCGATGCAGCACAGTGGCTGCTGCCCATCCCGTCACTACGACGTTTTGCTGCCTGGCATCGATTTCGATCGAGTCCAGAATCTGAGGCGGAGACATCTTGAAATGCACCTCCCACACAGCCGGGGAAATGAGACTCAACATCTGGCATAACCAGTAGTAGCGCGCTTCCGCGCCGACGCTCTCCGGGCCTTTTTCAATGCCGTCTTTCACCATTTCTCTGTCGCAATCCGGCGGATAACTGACATCGAGCTTCTGCTTTAAAAATCCGCCGATTTTGAGGCAGGGCACCGCTCGCGCCACCATTCGCTGCGCATAACGCGACTCCGGCAAGCGGGCAAGAAGTTTTGCTGCCTCTATGCGGACTTCCTTGCGTTTGTCTGAAAGCGCAACCTCTTCCAGGAATGCTTCATCCTCCATGCTCAATCCCCACTCGAAGAGCCTGAGAAAGGACGCTTTCGTCTGAACGATCTCCTCATTCCACGTCGATGCCAAAAGCTCTCGTGCGGACGCCGGGGAAATGTCGCGCATACGCTTGAGCGCGATGACTCGCTCTTCCTGAGAGCCTGTTTCGAATACCTTTCTTAAGTCGCCGCTGTCGGTTTCGGCCGTGATCTCGGCGGCGGCGTATGACCAGCTCGGGTTCTGCTTTGCCAACCACCGTCCGCGCTTGCCGAGGACGGGCAGGACGAGTGGGCGCAGTTCTCTCGAGGCAGCCGCCTCTTCGAGGAGAAGCGGCAGCGCCAGCTCGGGCATCCGCCGTCTGGCATCGGCAGCCGCTTTCAACCAGAGGGGCAGGAGAGTGCTCTTGTAGTCTTGAAGCAGAAGCCGAATTTTGGACATGGCGATGGGCGCGCACATCCAGCTTTCTTCTTCTGCCGGCTCCTCCGCATGAAGACTCATTCCGGACGGCAGAAGTCCAGCTTTCTTGTGCAAATGCATGGTGCCCGCCGCGCACAAGATTACGGACTCCTTACTGCGATCGGCACTCTGCTTGAGTCTGTCGATTAAGGCACCGATCGCCCCTTCGCCCCTGATGTCGGGCATCTTCTGCTGCTCGGTACCGATGAGAGCCGTCGAGACAATTTCGTTCCATGAAGATGACATCGCTATTTCGGATCCTTTTCCTGCTTCCTGCGCCTGTTGCCCCTCTGTTAATGTATGCGCACGAGCGCCTTGTCGGCCGATACCGCCAATGGTGCCAGGCTGCGCCCGTCCCATTCGCCGAATACTGATATGCTTTTGCCACCGCCCAATGCCATCATCTGCCAAGCGGACATTGGGAGCACTGTCATTTTTAAGCCGGCCGCCGTCTCATCGATCAGCCACCACCCGCCGTCATGGTCATATCTTGGCGTCACCCGACTGAGCGCCATGGGAAAGCGCTCTAGCCAGGGATTGCGGGCAAGGGCGTGAGCGTATGCCTCAAGGGCAGCAGAGACGCCTACTGCTGTCATATCGGTCAGCGGTTGTTCGGCGAACTTTGATTTGACGAGGGCCCGCAACGGCAACGCAGCGGGAAAGAAGACCAGCTCAGCATCTATCGCATTGCCGATGACAAGGCTGGAATCCATGACAGCCATTCCATGGGCGAAATTGATGACCAGCGCCCACCGCTTGCTGTTTCGCCCGTAGAGCCAGGTTCGCTGAACCCGCAAGCGATCTTCCTGCTCCACCCGTTGCCCGACGATTTCCCAGGTGTCCTTAATGCCGTCCGACTTCAGAAGCTCGTCCTGATTGACTGTAAAGCCGATGATCGATTTGACGTCTCTCTGCAAATCAGCGGGCAGGGAGCTGAGTCGCCCGTACGCCTCGACGATGAGATAAAGCGAGCCGAGCTCCTCGAGAAGGCGTTCCTGCCAGCCTTCACCTGTAGAGGGTATGCCTGCGCAGTCTCTGACCAGCCTCGCCAATCCTGGCGCCTGACAGTCGACCAGCCTCGCCGCCATGTCTTCCCAAAAGGAGTAAGGCTTGCTTTTCATGGTCGCCAGTCCTTGCCGAATTGCATCTTGCAGCCAGCGATCGAGCTCGGCAATCCCCTGCGTTACCTTTTCCTGCCGCTTATCGAGCCGTTTTGCTTGCGCAACTGCGTCGACGGGCTTGTCGCCATTTTCCAGCTTCTTAGCTTTCTTCTCTAATCTTGAGCGTCTTGCGGACAGCCACTCGTCAACCCATGAAGGTGATTCTATTTGCGTGAAGGCCGCTTGCTGCTCGACGAAGAGAAGAAGCAAAGCGAGCGAATGTTTGCAGGGAAACTTCCGGCTCGGGCACGTGCACTTGAAGGTGAGATCAGCCAGATCAACGCGGGTTTGATAGGGCAAAGCGCCGCTTCCCTGGCACTCGCCCCAGGCACAATCTTCATTGCAACCAAGCGATGCCCATTTGCGCGGGCTGGCCAGGTCTTTGCCCGACTTGGCCGAAGCAGCGTCGGGCGCCATAGCTATCACTTGGTCGACAGTCAGATTAAATGGCATGCGCGCACGATTGATTACTGCGTGCAATTATAGAGGGCGCCATAGATTAAATGCGGCGCCGGCAGCGATTTTGTTGAGAAGGCATTGCCGGGCAGGAAATCTGAGACGGCTCATGCTTGCTGGCCCAAGTTTCCAGACCGGAAAGCGTCACGGCGCTAACGGATTTTGTCAGCGCCTACGACCAAAGCGGCGTCCGGAAAGTGTCTTGCGCAGAGGCACCGGTGAATCATCAAGCTTGCGCCCGACCACTTTCTCGATGTCGCGCACGAGGTGACTTTGCTCGTGAGAAATGAAGGAGAAAGCGGTTCCCGCCCGGCCTGCCCGTCCTGTTCTGCCGATGCGGTGAACGTAATCATGCGGAGTGTCAGGCAAGTCATAGTTGATGACGTGGCTGATGCTGGGAATATCCAATCCGCGAGCGGCGACATCGGTCGCCACCAGAACAGCAAATTCTCCCGCGCGATATTTGCGCAAAGTTCGTTCGCGCTGCGCCTGGCTGATATCGCTGTGAATCTCCTCGGCGGCGACATTTGCGTCCCGCAGCCGATCCTTGACCCATGTAGCTTTGCGCTTAGTGCGCGTAAACACGAGGATGGAAGAGGCTTCCATATCATTGAGCAACTGCAGCAGGAGAGCGTCTTTGCCGAATTCATGCACATGCAAAAATTTTTGCTCGATCGACTCTGCTTCCACGGTCTTGCCCTGAACCTTTACTGTTGCAGGATCGCATGTGAAGTCACCGGCGATGTGCGCCACATGCCGGTCGATTGTGGCTGAAAACAAAAGCGTTTGCCGCTCTTTCGGCAGTTGCGTCTTGATGCGACGCAATTGAGGCGCGAATCCGAAATCCAGTAAACGATCCGCCTCATCCAGAACGAGAATTTCCACCTGGCGCAGATCGACGAATCGGCGCTCAAGGCAATCGATGAGTCTGCCGGGAGTGGCGACGACAATATCAACCGGATTTCTGAGCGCTCGCACCTGCTGCGCCATGCTGGTGCCACCATATAAGGTGACGACCCGGAGGCCCGAGTATTTGCCGAACAATTCAAATTGCGCCGCCACTTGAAGGGCCAGCTCTCTGGTCGGCGTCAAGACAAGGGCGCGGGGTTTCTCAGCGGGTTCTTCCAGGCAATCTATTATCGGCAGCGCGAATGCTGCCGTCTTTCCCGAACCTGTCTGGGCGGAGGCCACCAAATCTTTTCCCGACAGTATGACATCTATGGTTCGGGACTGAATTTCTGTCGGTTCTTTATACCCCGCCTCGGTTAGTGCGGTTAACACCGGCTTGGACAGACCAAGCTCTGTAAATTTCGTCAATGTAACTTCCTTATGCAAAGGATCGAGCGATCCTCAAAATATATTGGCTGTATGCCCACTGTATTCCACGCTGAGCTTTCCGTGCGGCGCCACATCACGCCGACTCGACTTAAGCAGTCGCCAGCCGTCCTTTTGCCAGTTGCAGTATGCCACAGCTTTGGATAGATGTCAAAGGCGGTCGCAATCCGCATATCAAAATCCGAGCAAATACCACCTGCCTTTGCGCTCCGCCGCCTCAGGCTCTACAAGCGACATATTAATGCGCCGTCCAGAAATCTCCACGCCGTCCAGCTTGGCAATTGCTTCCTCGGCTTCCATCTGCGATGCCATTTGCACGAAGGCGTATCCTCTGCTCTTGCCGCTTCTATGGTCGACAGGCATGTCTACAGCGATGACCTTCGCTCCCGCTTCGACGAAAAGTCCGCTAATAATAGCTTCGTCCGTTTCACTGACGAGGTTGCCGACCAGAATCGTTCCGAGCTTTTTCATAGAGTGTCCCCCGACGTGCATGCAACACTCTACTTAAGTTCAGTTCGAGTCCCTGCGATCTTTTATTATGACAGATCTGGGAGCGTTTGGCTCTGCAATTGTTGTCAAAACAACAGCAAAGTGGCCGCTTTCATGCCCGGATGCATGGCCCCGGCCCTCGACGGGGAGCATGAGGAGCCAGTGGCAAGAGTTGGCGGCTGGCGAATGCTCAGACACTAGGCTGCCAATGAATACTGACGCGCTGTCTTCGCGCGGCCCCGGGCATTGGTTGGATTGATGGAACATTCTGCGTCTAGGATTATTATCTCATGAATGAAGACTCGCAGGTGACGAAGCATGTCGTTGCGGTGAAACAGAAACAGCCGGCGCAGCCGAAACTCTGCAAGCGGTGATTTGCTGTGTCGTCCGTATGTGCGGTGCGTAAGCCGCGGTGTGGATTGCCGAGACCAGATGCAGTTTTCGCATAAGAAGGATGATGAGCCAGGAAAGATCGAATTCCCAACTCTTTATACCCGTTTTTGCGGAGCCCGGGAAAGCATGATGATTGTTGTGCCACCCTTCGCCCATGGCCAGAATGGCAACCCACCACACATTTACGCTGTCGTCGTTGCGTGCGTAGTTTTTGTATCCCAGCTTTGGCAGATGGCAAATCACATTGAGCATGAGGGGAATTTGCAGCACAGCTGCCGCCGCCAACAAGCTTGCCAGGGCGGCTTGCCATCCGAATATGAACAGTATGGGCAGGCGAGCGAGCAATCCAACGGCAAACGCCAGGGCATGCGCTCTATGCCATGAGCCTCCCTGTTCCAGGAACGCATAGAACGGATCATCAATCAAGTCCTTTGCCTGCGCCCGCGGATTGATGTGTGCTGGATATCCCTTGCGTGTGAGCCAGCCGACATGCGCGTTGTACGTTCCGTACCGAGGAGAATGCGGATCGAGTGCTGTATCGACATAGCGGTGATGAGCGCGATGAATTGTCGCCCACCATATGGGTGAGCCTTCGAAGGCAAGATAGCCCAGCATGACCCAGAAGTACTCCACGATTTTAGGACAGGAGAATGAGCGATGCGAGAGCAAGCGGTGATAGCCAATCGTTACGCCCAGTGCGTGCAGCGCATAGCAGGCTAGGAAAATGCAAATGAATTCGAACATGAAAGCATCCTTCAGGTGAGTGGGCATGCGCTGTGGCTGGCCCGCCATCCCCGCAGCGGGCTGGGAACAGGCACCGTGAGCGGTGGCACGGCCAACAACGGGATGTGCTCTTTGGTTATAATCGCGGACCGCGCCTCAAGCGGTCATTGGCAGTGGAAAGGAAAAGAATTGGGCTGCTCGTCATTAGCGATAAAGAGCAGACTCCGGTCGTCCCCTGCGGATATCCTGACTTTTGTCTGATTGTTCGACATATTTGTCCGTCCATGCGTCGGTCATGAGCAGATCAAGGAATTGCTCGAGCGTCTCAGGCACTTCCGCCACCTGCAGTACACGGCGGCCGTCATTGTCAGGTCCTGGATATTGGCTGAAAGTCAAGCGATCAATGTCCATTCCCTTTCGGTTGTAGAAGCTCAAGAGCGCCAATCCGACTTCTTTTGACACGGTCGCTTTATCTTTGACCTGCCAGTCTCTGAGCACCGTGCGTCCGATGCCGATAAGATAGTACGCTCGCTCTTTTTCATATTTGGGCTCGTCAATAAAATACGCCCATGTTGTTTCGTCGACATTATCAAGGTAGGGTTCGCACCTTATCTGGAACAACCTGCCACTTGTTGAAGTGAGGGACGTGGGCCCAAAGCCCGAGTGCATGAGGTGTATTTCTAAAACTCGGAGAATATGCGCATGGAAGCTGATGCCTTTTTTGTCAGCTTGTAACTGAAGCCGTTTGCGATACTCATCGGGTATCCGGATGCTGATATTTGTGGTCTTTTCGCCCATGTGTAGTCACCGCACTACAGTTTGTATTCATTTAACTATAGCACACTCGACTGCCCCAGGAGGCGATAATCAAAGATCTCCGGTCCGAACATGCGCGCGAGAGCGTCAATTCACGGCGGCGACTTGATTCGTGCCTTCGCAATGAAAGTCAAAGGTTCTAAAGGACGAAAATCAAACTGCCAAGACAAGACCGGAAAGTCTGTTTATGTGGCGGCCGGTTACATGATGCAAATTATTTTTGTTGCGAAAAATTTTTGCTCAACCTGGATTGAACATGAGACAATGAAAGGGTATTACTTTTTAGACCTAGTTCTCAACTTTGATTGATGAGCGCTTCGGTCAAAGGTTGAGGATATGAACAACAAACTTTTTATCGGTAATCTTGCTTATTCCGTCAGAGGCAACGATTTGCAGGAGCTTTTTGCCAGCTATGGTGAAGTCAGCTCTTGTACGATTGCCACCGACAGGGACACAGGGCGGCCGAGAGGTTTTGCTTTTGTGGAAATGAGCTCTCAGGCTGAAGCCGAGGCCGCCATCAAGGGATTGAATGGTCGAGAAGTCGGCGGTCGTCAGATTTCCGTCGGCATCTCACAACCGAAGACTTCACGGGATGGTGGCAGACGTCGCTACTGAGCAGCGTCTGTCCGTAACTTAAAGGGTTGGAGTGTAACATGAGCATTTCATGGGGCCACAGAGAACGTTACCGCTTCATCAAAGGTGGTGCCATGAGCGGCTGGACACCGCCGGCAGTGGCAGCGGTCTACTCAATCACGTACAAGCAGGATCCGCGCAATAAACCGAAGTCTCACACGGTTTTGTATTTCGGGGAAGCTTCGGACCTGTCGCAAGAATTGCCGTCGGTTGACGAGGTTTTGCACAATTGGGTTGATGAGAGCATCGGCGCCGATGATCTGTACGTTTTCTTCCATCAGATGCCGGGCTCGACGAAATTCGAACGCTCCCGAGTTCAGCAGAGCCTTGTAGGCGATTACAGACCGCGTGGCAACGGCTTCTGAGGCCCGCTTTCCCTCTTTGTGATCGGCACCGCCGCCCTTTGGCAGGCCTGACGACTCATCGCAGGTTGTGCTTCTGAGCTATGACTTCCCATGGTTTCTCTTGCTCTTTGGCAATTTGTTGCGCCACTGTTCGCCAGTTGGGGCTGATCCAGCCTTCCATCAGGCTGCGCGTTCGCGCCGCCCTGTTCTCGTCATATTCAGCCACTGCAACCTGAGCATAAATCTGTCCGGGTCCGCGCCAGGTAAATCTTGTCACAACCTCACGGTAGCAATCAAAAGATCCATTCAGCCATTGCTTGGCGATAAAGTCCTGTTCGATGCATCCAGCCTTTATCATGCGCAGCGAGTTGCGCAATACGTCCACTGAGAGCGCGCTGTTATTGAAGGTGACGCTGCGGTCTTGCCTGAGAGGCATTACCGGGATGTATCTGAAAGCGGCTCCCGGCCTGTATCCGATCTCATTCTCCATTGAGGTTTTGTCGCCGTTGTGAAATCCGAGGCGAGCCGCAACTCCGGGGGTCATGTACTCTGACTCAGGCGGAAAGAACACCACGGTCGGCGCCAACTCGACTTTATCCTTCTCCTTGTAGAAATTGAGGACGACCTTGCCCGTATTGCCGGGGCGATAAGTTGGATTTGGTAGCGTATATGGTGCCTGAACGACCCACGTATTCTTCAGCTCTCCACCCCAGCGACCAAGAAAACTCTCCGGATAACTGGGCACCCATTTGGCAATCGAAGCGTCATAAGTCATGCGCGCGTCGGTTTGCGGCGTGAGCTTCTTGAGGGTCAGCTGCGGCGGCAGATACGTTCCTGATTGAACGATTTCCTCAATGCGCCCTTCCAGCATTGTCTTTGCCTGGACACGGCATGCAAAAGCGCCCGTCACAGCCAAAGCGAGGACGAGCAATGAAATGTGCGTCCGGCGGATAGTTTGGCGATCTGCCGGTTGGTGGGCAAGGCGGTCGAAACAGTCCTTCAATGGCATGTCTGTCACGAATCAGTATGTGCCGAATACCTTATGCC
>DATNRC010000135.1:0-4098 GCA_036703705.1 Candidatus Obscuribacterales bacterium | reverse complement strand
CATAATGGTGCGCACTTCATTTCTTGTTGCGGTCGCGTCGGTGCTTTTCAGAATCCTCGGTGGCGGCCAATCGCGCCGGGCAATTGTTGCTTCGCGAGCGCTGATGATTGCTCTTGCAGCGCTCACCTATTCGGCCTTATGCCTGCCGGTGCGCGCCCATGGACGCTGGTATGAGGCTCGAGCTGTGGTGCCTCGAGCCCCTTCCGCTCTCACCCAAGTCATTTGCGCGATCCCTGAGCTCGTCGCTTCATTGAAAAGGGGTGAAGCTTACCTCATGGTCGACGGCGACAGCTCAGACACGCTCACGAATCAGCTCGCATTTTTTGTCAACGGCAGGCGCCTTGAAGGAACTGTCATTCCGGGTCTTGCTCTCATAGACGAGCAAAAGCAATTCGAACGCCGAGACAATGCGCTGACACGCGTGGCTGAGTGCATTTTTGACAGCTTCACAAGCGTGACCTTAGGCAGCAACAATGAGGTGCGACAGTGGTTTTTCATTCCCATCGCTCCGCTGGAGAATTTCCTTCCTGCCGGACAAGATAGCATCCGCGTAGACGTTCAACGCCTGAGCGAGCAGGAGTCCCACCTCTATAAGTCTTATCGAACCGACGGCGAGAGCGTCAAAATCCCCTTTGTTTCGTACTATTCGTGGGACAAAGCTTTTTACGGCGTAGAGCGCAACGGCGAGGTGGCCGACCCGCGCGTCGATTCGTCCATTCCATGCCATAAATCCGACACCGGCCTCAACATAAGAATTCTTGCCCCGGCAGAGACGCCTGCCCGAAGAATTCCGCCCCCGGCAGACACGCCTGCCGGTGACTTGCAAGCGGCGCCAGGCAACGGTTCATCGTCAGGCGAGCATTCGGCAGCCGGCATCCAAGACGCATTACAGGCAATCGATCGCGCAACCGTTTGCACTCGCTTCACAGGCAATTGGCAGGACGGCGTTCATCAATTGAGCCTTGCGGTGCCGGGCGGCGTGCATCCCACATTGCTGGTTCGCGTATCGGGAAGCTATCGCTGCGGCGCGAACATTGCCGGAAGCGCGGGCAGCAACAGCATGAGCAATGGGGTCAAGCCAGGGGTGGAGCTGGCGCTGATTTCGGAATGCGACGGCAGACAGTTTACCTATCATGCGCCCTGGGCTCCGCGCGTTTTGACCAAAAGCGCAAGCTGGCGGCGCTTTGACGTCGCCGCGCCCGTTTGCGTATCAGCTTTCCCGGGTGAATTGAAACGCATTGTGCTGTCGTGCCATCCTGTTGCCACTGCTTATAAAGATCTCACACGTCAAGTCGATGCTGCATCACAAAGTGCAGTCTTGTTCAGAGATTTGCGCATTGACGTCACGCCTATCGGCGCCCATCCCGCAGCAGCAAGCTACAGAATTTACTGACGAGGGGGAGGAACATTGCGGCTGGACAAATGGCTCAAAGTGTCGCGCTTAATCAAGCGCAGAACGGTTGCGCAGATGGCCTGCGATCAGGGGCGGGTTTATGTCAACGATCGGCCTGCAAAGTCCGCCACGGAAGTGAAGCAAGGGGACAAGGTTCACCTGGAGCTCGGCTCACGGGCCGTGACCGTGACGGTTGTCATCGTGCCACCAGGAGCGGTGCCGGCCCAAGACGCGTCATCGCTGTATGAGCTGACCGAGGAAATTCGCCGCCAGCCGGAAGTGCTCGAGTGGCTGGAAGAGTAAGCGGCAATGCGCGACTCGCCGCTGCCCTCAAAAGAATTTTTGCGTGAGCACTATCTTGCCGTGGCGCTCGATTCGGAGAGCAGGCAGAAAGTTGAGGCGCTGGCGGACTATGAAGAAATCAGGGGCGACCATGTCACACTGGCGTTTCCGAATGATGGCGACACTTTTGCCCAAAATTGGATACCCGGCAATCGATTGCTCGGCGATATTGTCGAGATGGAAACAATCGGCATGTACACCACGCCGGACATTCAAGTCTTGCTCGTTTCCATAGACGGCTCCACGCATCGCCCGTTTGACGGCGGCCTCTTCCACGTTACCGTGAGCAAGCGCACAGGCACGCCGTCTGTCTCCGCAAATGATGTGCTGGAGGGTCCGCCTGCAAAAAGGCTTAAACTTACTTTGCGGGGGAAAATAGCCTGGCTGGACAAGCATTGAAGGGATGGCCGGACGGCGTTTCATAGGTTATGATGCTGACTATAGGTGACTAAAAAAGAGTTCAGTTCCTGTTTCAGGCAACGAGCGATCGATGACGCCCAACGACCCCGAGATGGAATTTCCCGAGTATTCAGGCGACGAGCTGGATGGCTGCCTGCTTATGGAGATGGCCCGCGAGGCCACTGAAGCTCGCAAACAACTCGAGCATGCGCAGCAATTGCTGCAAGACTTCCTGCATTACAATCCTGCCCTCACCTTTATCAAGGACGAGGAGGGCCGGTACATTTACGCGAGCAAGAGCTTTCTCGACTATTTCAAGGTCACAGCCGAGGACTGCATCGGCAAGACCGATTTCGAGTGGCTTCCGGAAGAGCTGGCCCGGCGGTTTACCGACAACGACAACAAAGTGAGAGCGACAGGAGAGGTCCTCGTTACAGTCGAGACTTTCAGTTATCCGCATGACGAGCCTCACTCCAATCTCGTCCACAAATTTCCAATAAAAGGCCCTGACGACAAAGCTTATGTAGGGGGCATCAAAGTCGATATTTCCCAGCGCCTCAAAGCAGAGTCCCTGAGCGCCAGGCTGGCTGCGATTGTCAGCTCGTCTCACGATGCCATTATCGGCACTACCATGGACGGCATCATAGACACGTGGAACGAAAGCGCCGAGCGAATTTTCGGCTATCTATCCGATGAGATTGTTGGCAAGTCTTTCAAGACCCTTTTTCCGAAAGACCGCGCGGGCGAGATTGACGAGATGTTCGAGGCGCTGAAACGCGGCGAGCATACGGATCAATACGAATCACCGATGCTTCGCCGGGGCAATCGAGAGATCCACGGGTCAGTGACTGTATCGCCTATTCGCGATACCGCAGACGGTATCATAGGAGCATCTGTCATTGCGCGGGACACGACCAGGCGCAAAGAGATGGAAGATCAATTGCGGCAAACTACGGAACAACTGGCGATTGCCCGCGACGAAGCGCTTGAAGCCTCCAACCTCAAGTCAGCCTTCGTCGCCAATATCAGCCACGAGCTGCGCACGCCGCTCTCGGCCATCTTAGGGATGGCGGAATTGCTGACCCTTTCCGAGCTTACCGCCGAGCAAAGAGATCTGGTCACAATTTTGCAGGCTTCGGCGCAATCGCTCCTTACCATCGTCAACGATATACTCGATCTCTCCAAAATCGAAGCGGGGCGCCTCACACTGGAGCTTCAGCCGTTCAATCTGCTCTTCCTTGTACAAGAGTGCGCGCGCTCGCTTGCTCCGTCAGTGAAGGACAAACGCCTGTATCTGAAGACCAATGTCGATCACCGTATCCCTGAGTTTGTAATTGGAGACAGCGATCGCATCCGCCAGACTCTTCTTAATTTGATGACCAACAGCATCAAGTTCACAGATAAAGGCGGCATCGACGTCGAGGTGGTTATCGAGCAAGAAGAAGATGATCTGATTTTTGTCAAATTCAGCGTGCAGGATACGGGGATTGGCATATCTGAGGACGAACGCCGACTATTGTTCAAGCCGTTCACGCAGGTTGACGGATCCGCCACCCGCAAGTATTCAGGTACCGGGCTTGGCTTAAGCATCAGCAAACGACTGGTGGAGCTGATGGGCGGACAAATCGGTCTTGCCAGCGAAAAAGGCAGAGGAACGACGCTGTGGTTTATCGTTCCTTTCAAACGAGCCGAGCATCAAGCGCCAGGTCCGTCAGGAGAGACAGCCAGCACAACTCTGCCCTCAGAATTCTCGGGCAGAACCATATTGGTTGTGGAAGACAATTCAGTGCTGCAAAAACTTTTGTTGAAACAGCTTTCCAATGTCGGCATACAAGCGCATGGCGTATCCACCGGGCTGGAAGCAATCGACGCTGTCAAAGGTCTCAATTTCGACCTGATCTTCATGGATTGCCAGCTTCCAGAATTGGATGGATTTGAGACGGCGAGGCAGATACGCAAATGGG
>DATNRC010000134.1:0-5505 GCA_036703705.1 Candidatus Obscuribacterales bacterium | reverse complement strand
GGCAGCGCAAAACAACCTCGTTTCCCAGGCGGACGAGCTCGGTGTTGCAGGCGGGGCACCTTGTCGCGTACTCGAACTCTTTGCTGTCCGGGGGACGTTTTTCAAATTTGACGCCCAGCACCTCGGGAATAATCTCACCCGCCTTATGAACGACGACAGTATCGCCGACCCGCACATCAAGCCGCTTTATTTGATCCGCATTGTGAAGCGTAGCGCGTTTTACAGTTGTTCCTGCCAGCCGCACGGGGGTGAGATAGGCAGTGGGGGTGACGGCACCAGTCCTGCCGACATCGAAGAGGATTGCTTCAACGACGGTCTCCGCTTCTTCGGGAGGATATTTGTAGGCCACGGCCCAGCGCGGGCTGTGCGCTGTCGTGCCGAGCGCTCCCCAGTACGAGCGCTCGTCCACTTTTATGACGACGCCGTCGGTTTGATAGTCGAGATGGTGCCTTTTCTCGAACCATTGATCGCAAAAGCGGTGCACCTCCTCCAGTCCCGTGGCCAGGAAGCCGTGCGGCTCCGTAGGAAAGCCGAAGGCCTGCAAAAGCTCGAGCTCGGCAAAATGAGTGGACGGATCTTTCATCTCCGGATCGAGAACATAAAGGTGGTATGCAAACAATGAGAGATTGCGGCGGGCGGTGCGGCGCGGATCTTTTTGTCTCAACGAGCCGGCGGCTGCATTTCTCGGATTGGCGAAAGTGGGATCGCCTTCGTCCGTCAGCGCCTGATTCAAGGCGGCGAAGCTGGTGATCGGCATATACACCTCGCCCCGCACTTCGAGAGTTGCAGGAATCTTGATCTTTCCTTCGCTGTACCGGGCTCCGCTTTCCACTGTCAGTTGCTTGGGCAATTGAGCGATCGTCTTCAAATTGTTGGTCACGTCCTCGCCGACGTCGCCATTGCCCCTGGTGGCACCCTCCACGAAACGGCCGTTTTTGTATGTCAGGGCAATGGAGAGCCCGTCGATTTTCAGCTCGCACACATAACGCAGTTTTTTCCTGGCTTCGTCGCTGAGCTCCAGCGCCCGCACCAGCCTGTCCTCCCAGCGCTCGAGGTCTTCCCGCGACATGGCGTTGGAAAGGCTCAGCATGGGCACGCGGTGACGCACCGGCTTGAAGTCTGTGCTGGGAGGCGCACCTACCTTTTGCGTAGGGCTGTCCGGAGAGGCGTACTCAGGATGCTCTTCCTCGAGGCGCACGAGTTCGTTGAAGATGTCATCGAACTGGCGGTCGGATATCTCCGGACGATCAAGAACATAATAGAGAAAGCGGTGGTGCTCCACCTGCCTGCGCAATTCCTCGATGTGCTCGCGCACTCCGGCTTTGGCCTCTTGCTGTATCATCCTTCCTCCGAGAGCAATTTCCAAGGCTAATCCAATCCATCGCGGGAAAGAATTACGCAATCGCCTTGCGCGGTGCCCGAGCATATCGCCGCCGCACCCAGCCTGGCCCCGCGCCGTTTCATCTCCTTGGCGAGGGTGAGTAAAATGCGCGCCCCCGAAGCGCCGATCGGATGCCCGAGAGCAATGGCACCGCCATTGACATTGACTCGTTCCGGGTCAATGCCCAGCATGGAGATTGATTTGAGAGCAACAGCGGCAAAGGCCTCGTTGATTTCCATGATTTCCAGGTCGCCGACCGACAAAGCTGCTTTCTTGAGCGCCTTTTGCGTGGAAAGAGCGGGCACTGTAGCCAGGTAGGGCACGTCCTGACCGATGGAGGCATGGCTGACGATTTTGGCCAGAGGCTTGAGTCCGAGTTTTTGCGCCCTATCCAGGCTCATGACGAGCAGCACCGCCGCCCCGTCGTTCACCCCGGGCGCGTTGCCGGCAGTGACGGTGCCTTTTTCGTAAAAAACAGGCTTGAGCTTGGAGAGCGCTTCTATGGACGTGTCGCCGCGCGGCCCCTCGTCGGCGTCCACCTTTTTCGGCTCGCCTTTCGCTTGCGGCACTTGAATGGGCAATATCTCGTCGGCGAAAGATCCCGACTGCTGCGCCTTGAGAGCCCGCATATGACTGCGAAGCGCCCACTGGTCTTGATCTTCGCGCGTAATCTTGAATTCCTCGGCCACCTTTGCGCCATGCACAGCCATGTGCACATTGGCAACCGGGCACTCAAGCCCGTCGTGAATCATGGCGTCCTTGAACTGCACGTGCCCCATGCGCTTGCCGAAGCGGGCCGAATTGGCTTCCACGAAGTAAGGCGCCTGGCTCATGGATTCCATGCCGCCGGCAAGGATTATTTCGCCGTCTCCGGCGCGGATTCTCAGATCGCCAAGCGTTACGGCACGCATGCCCGAGGCGCAGACTTTATTGACCGTCGTCGATTCGCAGGTATTGGGCAAACCAGCTTTGAGAAGCGCCTGGCGGGAGGGAATTTGACCGCATCCGGCCTGCACTACCTGGCCCAGGATCACTTCGTCTATTGAGTCGCCGGGAAGGTTGTAGCGCTTGACGAGCTCGGCGATAAGAGCCGCCGCCAGATCGGTGGCCGGCACACTGGCGAGAGCTCCGCCCAGCTTGCCGAAAGGAGTGCGCAATCCATCTACGATTACCGTTTCAGTCATTTATTCTTCCTCTTGCGTCAAAAGGCCACCGCATTCATGAAAAGTGGCTGGCAGCGCCCAATCGGGCAGTCTCATCATTGCCACTTCATACTACAGTCTTGCCAAGCAAGATTGGCTGGCCGTCACTATTTGTTCCAAATTCCCGGCCGCTCGTCAACTCGCCCTGCAAAGTTATAAGACCGACAGCAACGCTCGTTATAACGGGTATAGATCTCAAGGTAAGAGCCCGAATTAAGTTGATTTAGATTATGATTAGGGTGTTAATCTCGGGCATCTACCGCCAAGCGCGCTCAACAACTAGAAGGAAGCGTCACCATGAAATCGTATGGAGGCCGCGGTAGAGATCCGGGGCGCAAGCCAGGAAAACCCAACAGGGGTGTGCCGCCAAGTGCGCCCGGCGGTTTTCGGCGCCCTTATTTGAATGAGAGCTACGGTCAGGAAAACGAAAACCTGCCGGCATTCAGCGGCCGCGAAAACGAGCGTCAGCTTCAGGAAGCCGGTGACGACGAAGCTGTGGTGGTGCGCATTGAGCCGGGGAAGCGCGCGGGAGCTTTGCTCATCGACTTCGTCATCGGTTACCTGATTAGCGTGATAGTGGCCGTGCCGCTCACCCTCATTCCCTACTTCAGATTCATGCCCCAGCAGTTCTTGCTGCCCATCTTTCTGCTTTTCCGCGATGCATTTTTCGAGGGGCGCGGTGTGGGCAAAAACCTCATGGGATTGCAAGTGGTGGACGCCAACACTGGACAACCTTGCACGCTCAAGCAATCTTTCATTCGCAACATCGTGCTCCTGCTTCCCTATGTTGTCCTTCTTGTCGTGCAGCTCTTGATGTCATTCACAAGTGTCATTCGCATCAATCAGCCATGGTGGGATGCTTTCCAATTCGCTCTCCACGACATCGTCTCCGGCGTCATCAACATATTGGGGATGGTTTATGTGGCCATCGTTCTGCCTGTGGAATGCTACCGGGCCTGGCGCCGCGAAGACAGCTTGAGAAAAGGCGACGAGCTTGCCGGAACCATGGTCGTCGAAGGGCAGATGGATTTCAGCAACCCCTTGCCAAGAATGTTTTCTTAAACAGCTGCGCTATTGGTCTTAACAAGCCGAGAGATGAGAGCCATTAGTTGCTACCATTTAGGCTGTTCGCCAGTTTAAATGGATACCTGCGCCTGAGGGTGAGGTTAAAGCCTAATGACTCAAAAAGTAGCCTACCTTTGGGGTCCAGTCTCAAACTTTTCCGGACCTCTGGCAGCCTCCCTGGTAAAGAAGGGATGGACTGTCCACATCCCGACCAAATCATCACTGAACATCTTCAGCCTTTCTCCCCTCGATCTCAAATCGTCCGCCCGCTCCTGCCTCGAGCTTTCCTTCGGCGGCCGAGAAAAATTCCGCACTTTCCAGGACAGGCTCAAGTTCGTCGATCCGGCAGAAACAGCGCGAGCCGGCACCGCATACGATGCCATCATTTTCTGCGGCTTGCCGCCCAATTTCGATGAGCCGCGCGTGCCTCGCGCGCCCTGGGCAGCGGCCGAATTGCCCGGGCTGATGCGCTCTTTCCGCAATCAGCCGGTTTTTGTTGTTTCCTCCATATGGGGCGGCATACAGGCCGACGGCGTGGTGCCTGAGGAGTGCGAATTCGAGAGGCGCAAGCCGCAAAGCCAGTGGGAAAGCTTGTGCCAGCACTACGAGCTGCGCCTTTTGGAAGGGCTGTCTCAAAGCGAGTCACCCTGGTTCCTCGTTCGTTTGCCGCTCATAGGCCCCGACTCGGCAAATGGAGAAGCTGCAGGTTTTGCAGGCCCGATGACCCTTTTCAAAGAGCTCTCTCATGTCAAAGAGGGGGGCAGCCACAGCAATCACAAAAAACGCCACCTCAGATTGAATTACAATCCGGACGCCAATTTCTGGTTTTTGCCCCATGACGTCATCTCGTACATGTTTGCGCGCTTCATCGAAGATGAGAGCCGTCCGCGCATTCTCAACCTCGTCTCCACGCAAGGAACGCTCAATCGCGAGTGGTTGAGCGATCTGGCAAAACAGCTTGGTTATGCGGGCGTGGAAGAAGCGGAAAAGGATGATTTGAGCCTCTCTTCCGTGGTGCGCAAATTGTTGAACGACAATGTGCAGGTGAAAACCAGGAATCTTTTCGAAGTCGCCAGCCGTTATCAAATGCCGCGGGCCAAAATCGACGAGGCTTACTTCAGCAAAGTCCTTGATTGGGCCAATGCGCGCAACTGGGGGCAACCGGCAGGAAAGGAGGAGCGTCGAGCGGCCCTCAAGTTTTCCGAGCGGCTTGCCACCTATTATTTCGAGGAGTTCATCCCTTCGAATTTCGACGAGGGACTCTTGAAGCGTGCCACCGCGCATGGCACCACGATCGGTTTTATTCTCAAGGACGCGGAGTCGCTTGGTTGGATTTTGAAGTCACGAAAAGGCAAAGCGGTAGTGGAGAGATTTGACCCTCAAGACGAAAAGCCGCGCATCTGCTTCCATCTCACGGCCAAAACCATGACCCAGCTCATGCAGTGCAAACTGCCTTTGCACAGGGCCCTGCTTTTGAGAGAAGTGGAAGTGGAAGGGCCGCTGTTGCAGGCTTTGCGCGTAGCAAATGCGATCGAGCAATTCCTCAAGGAGCATCCATTCGATCAAAAAGAATTCGCCGATCAAGAAGCAGAGAAAGCACGTGTTTAATGAGCTCAAGTGGCAGAGGCTGTCGCCGCATATAAAGGCTGAATTTAACCGGCGCTGAGGAAATGCGTGGGCGCCGAGGCAAAGCGTGGGCGCTGAAAAACGCGGCGCTTAGCCTAAGTTACATCCTGACAGGTCCGAACAAGTTAAATTTCGGTCGGGAATCGGATTTGTAGTGCTGCAAAACCGCAAATTTTCGTATGGAGCAGCTTTGATTCGTCGATGTAGTGACTCAAATTTGCTGCCAAGATC
>DATNRC010000133.1:0-2161 GCA_036703705.1 Candidatus Obscuribacterales bacterium | reverse complement strand
TGACAAATTCCATTTTGTAGATGTCCGCGAAGATCACGAGTGGCTCGAAGGGCATGCGCGCGGGGCTCAGCATATCGGCAGAGGAATCATCGAGCGCGACATCGAAAAGCTGATTCCAGATTACGAGGCGGAGATCGTGCTTTACTGCGGCGGCGGTTATCGCTCGGCGCTGGCGGCGGAGAATATTCAAAAAATGGGATACAAGTGCGTGCTTTCCATGGCTGGAGGAATTCGAGCCTGGCGCGATAAGGGGCTTCCTGAGGAAAAACCCGAAGCGGCGAGAGCCAAGTGATGAGAACATTGCTCAAGCCGCTGTCGCAATTGCCGCTTCTTGCATTCGTATGGCTGCTTTTGGCTGTTCGGCCGGCAAACGCGAAACGATTGGAGGAAGTCTTCGGTGACATGCTCGCCATGAGGGAATCAGATCCTCAGGGATTTACCTTGATGATTGTTTCGGTCGGGCTCATATTCTCATTGGCGACAATCATCATGGCTGCAACTATCGCGTATTACATTCGCCACACATTGAAGAAGAATCAATGAAAGAGCTGGCTCATGCAAGTAGCCGCTCGCATAGGCAGAGGGGAGGGGCTGTTGACAACCGTTAAACCTTCATTGAAAAGATGCGCAGGTCCGTGACGCAGATATTGAATGATTTTGAGGTAGCCAAGCGTTGCCACCCACGGTGATACCACGGATAATGGCAAGTGCCCCGATCGTTACTAGAAAGAGCGATTCATGAACCCAGAGCCAATCGAAAAATCCCATCCAGTTGACCTGACGGGATTGGAAGATCTCCTGGACAAGCCACATTTGAAGGTTATAGACGCAGCCTTACTGGAGGTGACTGAGCCAGAAGAGGCAGCCGAAGACACTTCTCAAGAAAAATCGGAATCGCAAGTTATTCTCGAGCTGTTCGAGCATCTGCTAACGGCCAATAATCTGCTCATTGAAACCAATCAGAGACTGAATGTAGCAACCAATCGGCTCGTCCAACTGGATGAGGTTTTGATCGCCCAGAGCGTTCAACTGGAGAAACTGCCTCTTCTGGAAGCAAAAGCGGCATTGGTCGAAGATCTTCAACTGAAACTCGATCTTGCCGTCAGCGAAAACAATTGGCTCAAGCGCAAGTGGATCAACAAATTCTTTTCCGCGCTCAACAAACAGCTGCCCGAGTGAGTGCTCACGCAATCCAAGGCCCATTTTCGCCTCATTGTGATGTAGCCTCAAACGCGCCATAAAGTGGACGACAATCCTGTAAAATTCCCATTTTGTGCGCGGATAAATCGAGGTGAAGGCAGTGAGAAGTGCAAAGGTGATCAGTTGCTTGCTTGCGGGGCTCGCAGGCATGGCGATTTTCGGAATGAACCTGGCTGCGGCAAGAGAAACATCGCCGGAGATCCCCCCTCGCCTTTCGCGCAGCGTTGTGCCCGTCGCGTATGAATTGTTTTTTGAGCCCGACATAACGGCCGGCACCTTTCGGGGTAAAGAATCGATTGCCCTTAGCGTCGCCAATCGCGTTGAAAAAATCGTCTTACATTGCGTCGGCTTGAAGGTCAATTCTGCGGAGCTACGTCCGGCAAAGGATACCAGCAGCAAGGAGAGCGCGACCGCCCCCATCGACATGACGGCGGAAGACTCTCAATTGGTTTTGTCCTCGCCGAAGCCAATCGATCCCGGCAGTTACAACCTCAGCCTCACATTCAGCGGCAAGCTCAACGAGAAGCTGTGCGGATTTTATCGCGCAACAATGCGCGACAACGCCGGGCACCAGACGGTCATTGCCACCACTCAAATGGAGCCGACTGACGCGCGCCGCATGTTTCCTTGCTTTGACGAGCCATCGTTCAAAGCCTCATTCAAAATCAGCGTTGTTGTTGACGGCGGCAATACGGCAATTTCCAACAGCCCGATTGCCGGAGAGTCGGTCGATGCGCGCACAGGCAAACGCACAATCACCTTTGGCGAAACGCCGAAGATGTCGACCTATTTGGTGGCATTGACAGTCGGACCCTTTCGCCCTACATCACCTGTGGTGGCATCCGGTGTTCCTATTCGAGTCTGGGCGCTTCAGGGGCAGGAAAAGCTGGGTGCCTATGCTCGTTCTGTTGCTGCGCGTCTCATTCCCTTTATGGTCAATTACTTCGGTCAGCCCTACCCG
>DATNRC010000132.1:0-4303 GCA_036703705.1 Candidatus Obscuribacterales bacterium | reverse complement strand
AACCGCCTCGCGCGCCGCGACGGCTGCGAAGAATACCGCCGTTTTTGAGAGTGAGCATGATCTGATTGAGAAAAGGCTCAGGTATCTGCGCCTTCTTGGCAATGTCGGGCGTTGTAGCGCCATCGCTGAGACTCACCGAGGACAGATGCAACAATGCCTTGAGGGCGTATTCTCCTCTGCGCGATAGTTTCATGTTGTTCCCACTTTCGCCTGGATTGGAATCCAATAAAGTTGATTGATTTACTCAACTTTATGCCTGGGCATAATCGCATGCAAGAAAACAAAAATCAACCCCGATGTCATTGTCTTGATAACTTCTGGCGGATGGCTTTTGCTCGGTTGTAAGATTTGAAGGCGTCGTCAAATGCATTCAATTTAGTGTGTACGAAACCCAGCAGCATCAAACGCTGCGACAAAGATGGATGGTCGCTTCCATAGAGCTCTTCGCGAACCTTTATCGCCTTGGTCAAAAATCGTTTAGCAATGCGAAAGTCTTTTGCGGCTACGTGGATTTCGGCAAGAGCGTCCAGCACTTCCATGAAGAGGAATTGATCTGCATCGCTGTCGTTGCGCAACAGCGACCAGCTCTTGAGATATAGAGTTTTTGCTTCTTCATGGCGATGAAGGCAACGGTATGCTCTGGCCAAATAAGTTGTAGAGGCCGCAATTTTGCTGGATGCTTTGCCGCGCGACGTTGCCTCTTCCAGTGCCGCCTCCAGCATGGTGCGCGCAAGTGCAGCGTCGCCCTCTTTTAGCGCATTGAGGCCCAGCGTCATATAGGTGTGCCAGACTTTATCCAAGATCTGGCAGCAGCGAACGTGGACGGTGGAACTGCAAGTTTGATCTGCTGTCAAAGTCGGCATGACATCAACCCCCGGATGGTGAATTGAATCGACTGGCGTCGGCGAACAGTCACCGCGCAGCGCGAGTTGAATATTCGCAGAAGCATGAGATTTAGGTGTTTTGGAGAGGGTTGACGTCAGCTTAAACGCTGGAGTGACGCTTTTTTATGTGCAATTGAACAGTGGAAGCTTGCGAGCTCGGCCATTGAGCGAAGAACCGCACCATCCCGGAAAGTACGCATGGCTTTGCTAGCTGGGGTAAGCGCGTGGGATTGTGCTTCATTCGTGAGAACACGATGTTTGCACGAGCTGGCACATGGAATGAGCGCGGCGAGAGAATCATATATGGTGCGCCGGGCAGAACATGGGCGGATTGAGTTGTGAACTCGAGCCGGCACCTACTTAGGTCTTGCATGCGGTACGGATTTACTTTTAAGTTCAATTTGTATGTTGTATGCGATTTCATTTCTGCAGGAGGATTGAAAGCGGCGTAACGAATCTCAAAAGAGCTGACGCATATGTAAGTTCGGCTGCTGAGCGATCGTCGCAGAAGCTCGACCCATGGCTCCGGTTGAGCGTTGCTTTTCCTCTCTTGATGTCTTGAGCTTGGTTAGTGAGCTTCATTACTGTAGATGCTTCGAACGCGACTGCTGATGCGTCGCGTTTCAGTGCTGAGGTGAAAATGGCTGTTGAGCTTAGAAAAAATGACCTTCGAAACATCGTAATTTCGTCTTCGTCGCCAATCAGGACTGCGGTTCCCTCAAGCGATGGACGTTTCCTCGCGGTAGTCAACACTTCGCCGGATGTCGTCACAGTTCACAATGCTGACTCGTCATTGGGCTGGAGCAAAGTATGCGAATTGCGCATGCAAGTGTGCTCGCTTGCGTTTAGACCTGGTTTGGGCGAGCTGGCGCTTGCACGGGTAGACGCTCATGCTATCGAACGACGCGCCATCTGGGCTCACATGTCTCTGCCGCCGATTCGTTTTGCCTATCCCACATGCGTCAGCTATTCGGATGATGGAAGATATCTGGCTGCCGGCAATCGTGAGGGGCGTGTCATGGTTTGGGATTTGGAAGCTGAGCCCGGCAGGCGAATCGTACTGCACGGGAAGATTACTTCTGGACGAATTACTTCTATAAGCATTTCACAGTACTCTGTCGTGATGCTCACTGCCGGTGGTGGCTGCTTTAGAATTCCCATGCCCCATGCTGATGCACCAGGCGGTATGCGTGTAGCTGCCGCAAGACCGGCTCTGGTTGGTGGCGACAATCGACCATACCAGTGGGACGTTTATGCTCATGCCGTTCATCCGTTCATGCCACTTGAGGCTTTTGGCGGAGAAGGCGGATTGCTGGTGTCGCGACATCAAGTGATGGATTCGGTCTGGGTGCGGCAAACACGATTGGGACGTTACATACACAGACTGAAATTCTTTCCCAGCTTGCGGTTGTTGCTTGCTGCCGGCGAGGAAGGTGTCGAGCTGTGGAGAACGGAAAGCATTGTTCTTTCGCGCAAATGGATGGTATCAGGAGATTTTGCAAAACTGGGGCGTGCGGTTGCAACGGTGGTGGAAAAGGTTGAAAGCGTGACCGCCCCGGAGCCTGGGCTGAAACCGCTGGCTGTCACAGACCTGGAGAATTGCCCGGCAATTTTTTGGGCGAACGTTAACTGTTAGCTTTCCGAGCGTCTAAAAGGTTCGCTCGATCATAGGGCTTGAGCAGGAAGAACCAAAGCCGAACGCAAGGCGGAACGCAAAGCGGCGAGGGCTTGAGCAACATGACACAAGGCGGAACGCAAAGCGGCCGCAAAAATTTTGTCCGCGCGTTCCGCTTTCAGATTTTTTTTGGATGTGAGAAGTAGCGTAATGCGAGAATCCGCGAGGCATAGTGCAGATGACACCAGAAATAGTGCTAGACAAGAACAACCGGATACCCCTGCACAGGCAAATCTATCATGAGATTCAGCGCTTGATTCTGTCAGAGATCTGGCGCGCGGGAAGGCGACTTCCTTCTACGCGTGACATGGCAAAGCAGTTGCAAATTTCACGGGCGACTGTATGCATGGCGTACGAACAGCTGCTCGCTGACGGTTATCTGCAAAGCTTTACCGGCAGCGGAACATACGTGAGCCGCGAGATACACGACCGCCGCTTTATCAAAAAGCAGGAAGTGCCTACAACTAGCCATCCTGAGCAAACGTCGCCTGAGGAGATGTTCTCGACCTTTGGAAATTTCCTCACTAGTTTCGATAATTTCAGTCCGCATTCAGACCTGACGGAATTGAACATGTTTGGGAATCCCTGCCGCGATAGTGCATTTCAGGCATGGCAGCGGGTTCTCCGCCGCCGCCTGAGTGAGGTAGGAAGCGAAAATATTACCTCGGAGCCTGCCGGGCTCATGCCATTGAGACAAACAATTTCAGAGCAACTGCTCAGAACGCGTGGCGTAAGATGTCAGGCCGAGCAGGTCATTGTCACTTCATCGCGACGGCAAGCGCTTGCTCTAATCGCGCATCTTCATGTCGAAAGTGGTGACCAGATAGTTGTTGAAAATCCCGGCGATCCATCTGTTCGTGATCTATTCCTGGCTCATGGCGCTGACGTAACTGGAGCCTCTGTGGACTATGCGGGTTTGATCTTTGATAGATCTGCCCAAGACACAGATGTGGCGCCGAAGATTATTTATGTCAGACCGTCTTGCCAGATCCCTACGGGCAGCGTCATGAGCCGTTTTTGCAGGCAGGAGCTGGTAAAGTGGGCGGTCGAAAATCGCACGATGATCATTGAGGATGATTGCGGAATTGAAAGCTCGCTTGCTGGTCAGTCACTGCGTTCTCTTCAGGGAATAGACAGCGCAAACCTGGTTTTGTACGTCGGCTCATTTGAAAATATTCTTTCACCCTGCTCGCGAATATCGTTCATTGTTGTGCCCCCTGCTTTTGTGCGCGTGTACCATAAGGCGGCAAGCACTGCAGGCTGCTTTATCAGCCGCGCCGAGCAATACGCGCTGGTTGATCTGCTCACGCATGGCACGCTCGAAAAGCTCGCAAGAAGCGCGCGTGTAGCCAGCGATCAAAAGCGAGCCATCCTCACTGAATGCTTTCGCCTCCTTTTTGGAGACACCGTACAATGCGGAGGAAGTACGTTGGGCGCCTGTATAATGATTGGAATGCCTCACAACATGGGCGAATCCAATCTGGCGGAATTGCGGGCTATTCCCGGGGTCTCAGTGACGAGTACCACGCCGTATTATCAAAACGGCGGTGCGCCTACCGGGCAGTACGTGGTCAATTACGCCGGAGCTTGTGAAACAGACCTCGTTGGTTTCCTCAACGGCATGAATGAACGCGAGGCAAACGCGCGTTCGGTGGAGACGATTGCTGCCGTGCCGGTGCCAGTCACGCAAATCGGGCAGACGGCGATTGCGTGGAACGCCGGCTGACCAACGCGCTTGCCCAAT
>DATNRC010000131.1:0-3465 GCA_036703705.1 Candidatus Obscuribacterales bacterium | reverse complement strand
TGCTGATTGTCACATGCTGTGAGTTGCTCGCCGTCGCTCCGTAGAGTCGTACAACGAAGTAAGTCAAGCACCATATAGGAATTCCGCCAAAGGCGGCTACCTTCTTCAAGCTGCTGCTGTATCAATTCCGAAGTAGACCTCTGCTGGCGTTCTGTAATCAAGCGCCTGGTGCGGCCGGCGATTGTTGTAGAAGTCGACCCAGCTGGCAATCGATTCTCTCGCTTGCTTGATGCTCTCATATGCATGCAGATACACCTCCTCGTACTTTAGGTTCCGCCACAGCCGCTCTACAAATATGTTGTCCATACAACGCCCTCGCCCGTCCATGCTCATCTTGGCTCCGGAGGCAAGTACGGCACCAACGAAGTCTTCGCTCGTAAACTGGCTGCCCTGGTCGGTGTTGAATATGTCAGGCGTCGCTTGCGACAGCGCTTCGTTCAGCGCTTCAATACAAAAGTCCGATTCAAGCGTGTTTGAGAGCCGCCATGACAGAATGTACCGGCTGTGCCAGTCCATCACGGCTACCAAGTACACGAATCCTTTCGCCATCGGTATATAGGTGATGTCTGACGCAAACACCTGATCCGGTCTTTCGATGGCGAGACCTTTCAACAAATATGGATAGATCTTGTGTTCAGGATTCGCTTTGCTGGTGCGAGGCTTGCGATACAACGCCTCAATGCCCATTAGCTTCATCAGCCGACGCACCCTCCTGCGAGTCACCCGCTTGCCGGCGCGTATCAACATTTGCTTGATGCGTCGAGCTCCAAAGTACGGATGCTCAAGGAATATTTTGTCGATTAACATCATCAGTCCCAGCGTCTCCGCGTCAGGCTCTACCGCTTTGTAATAAAGCGTTGAGCGATTCAAATTGAGCAACTCGCATTGCTTGCGCACGGACGGGGATTCCGTCTCCCTGTCCACCATCTCCTGGCGCTCCTTTCTGCTTAACGCTTGAGCGCCTTGGATAAAAAATCCCGTTCCACCGTCAACTGACCAATCTTCGCGTGTAGCTCTGTTATCGTCGCCTCCGACGCTTCACTGGAGTGGTTGCTCGCGCCCTTCTCAAACACTGTCGCCATGTTTTCCAACGCTGTCTTCTTCCACTGCGAGATCTGATTCGGATGCACATCAAACTTTGCCGCCAACTCCGCAATCGTGCCTTCCTCGCGGATCGCTGCCAGCGCTACCTTCGCCTTAAACTCTGCCGAAACTTCTTTCTCGATTTCTTCATTATCGCTACTCCTTTGAATCTCTGATCTTACGATTTTCGGGGTAGCGAATTCCACCTTAGCTCGTGGCCTAACTAAATTTCGGGGGCCAGTTCAGTCACAGATGTTGTTCAAACAAGAACATAGCGTGTCAATCAGGATGCAAGCACAAATGATCTGCCCCCGCCCATAGGGCCAAACGAAAGTTGACAGCTGACAACCCGTGAAGTGCCCGTGTCAATTCTTGGACAGCACTTTGCCGAACAGCTCAGGTGCGAAAGATTGTATTGATTGCACGGTGACGGCGCCTGCGAAATTGGGCAGCTCACCGCCGACGGTGCGAGATATGGCCCGCCGGGCGATCACCCCCAGCACTTTGCCGCGCAGGCTGACGACGGGGCTTCCGCTGTTGCCGGTTGTGATGGGCGCGTCGACTTGCAGAAGATTCGGAGCCACACGGCTGATGCGCCCGGTCGAGAATGTCGGCGCGTAGTACTTCTCAGCTTCTGTGTCGATTTGATCCGACGCTGTGGGATAACCGATTACTTGAATTTCTTGTCCTTCGGTTGGCGCGAGAAAATCAAGCTCCAGCCCGATGAGGTTGGTCGCATTGACGCTCAAAACAGCAAGATCGGGATCACCCTTGTCTTTTCTCGATTTGTAGACAGTTGCTTCAAGCGGAGGCTGTGTCACCGGCCCTGGTGCGTGTAAAAAATAGCCGAGTTGTGACTCAACACGCGCAAGCGCGCTGTATTTCTTGAAAAGAGCACGCGCCGGATCTGCTTTCATCGAGAGATATTTTTCGTACGTGTCCCAAATGGCATCCACAGTTTGCTGATAAACTGCTCGTTCATTTCCGGCTAAGCCCGGCTTGGTCGAGAGATTCACAATCTGCATAAGCTCGTTGAATCTTGCATCATGATCTTTGCCGCCTGCAGTTTGCTCCGCATAAAGACGCATGGCCGCATAAAAGCGCTCGCACTCTTTGATCAGCGGGTCGCTCAAGCTGGAGTCGATAACGTGGTGGCTGGTCAGGAAATAAGTTTTCCCCTTCTGCGCTGTTCGCACAGGAAAGGACGAGCCAAAACCAATCACTCGAAATCCCCTGTCCTGGGTGGTGGTGCTGAAGACAGGAAAGCGATACTTGGGTGAGAGATCGGCCAGGTGGCACCAATATTGATCTTTCAAGCGCAGCTTCAAGCCAAGATTGAGCTGGAAGATTTGCCCCTTGAGCCGTTTGTCAAGCTTCTCCCAGGTCTCGACGGCCCCTACGGGCAAGGGAATGGCGGCTGCGAAAGCGACAAGAAGCGAAAAAACAACTGCTGTCAGCCGTTTGCTTCTCAATGCTCAGCTCCCCGTGACGGACGAATGCACTCGATCCGCATTATATCTGTTTGCTAGAGAGAACCCGCGGCCGCCTCGGCGGCGCCCATTGAAACTTCAATTTCAAAGGCGCGTTGCCATGGTTGTTTGACCGTTACCGCCCCTGGATGGCAGTTGAGGGCATCACCTATGCGAGAGAGATGAGGCGCCATCAAGGCGGCAAGCTCGGAGGCTGCCATGGTGCCTGAGATTTGCGGGCGGACTTGCGTTTGATATGCATAATCGTCGGCAAAGCGCACAAACAGGCAGCGCTTCAGGGCGATGTCCGCCGCTTGCCGGCGTTGTTCCGCCTGTCCGCCAAACCAGCGGCACACGCCAAGCGCTATAGCCGATCCGCTTGCATTGCCGGTAGTATTCCATCCGCCATAGCCCCAGAGCTTTGAAAGAAGAGCCGGTTTGCTCAGCAAGCCATCGATAAGCAACGGATCGGCGCCGTTGGCGTATGCGACGTCGCACAAGACAACCGGCTTGCCCGCTTTCTCCAGTTGCGCAAGGGTGCTTGCCGCCGCCCGGTCGGTGTCGACTTTCCTGAGATCGGGCTGGCCGGGCAGATGAATGTGATCGCCCTGCCGGCTCTCGGGCAGATGCACGAGCACGATGAAATCGGCGTGTGCCTCCTGGGGTGCCAATTTGACGCCGCAAGCGCGCAGTTGGTTCTGCACCGACTGTCCGATCGGCTGCCCTTCGTAGCGGCTGAAACAGCTTTCTTTCGTATCCGGCGAAAAGATGAGATGGGCTGAAGGAGCCTGACTGGCGTTATTGTGGCGCAGTCCGGCGCGCTGAGCGAGGAAGAAGGCAAGCAGTGTCGCGAGCACTTCATCGGCTCCGGCATAGGTTACAACCTTGTCTTCAAGGTTGAGCTCCCGTGCTT
>DATNRC010000130.1:0-3022 GCA_036703705.1 Candidatus Obscuribacterales bacterium | reverse complement strand
TGAAAGACATGGCCGTGCAGCTGATTGATCCTGCCACTACCGGTGGTACCGGTCTTACGATTGATGTTGCCGATCGATCTTATGACGCTGTAACTGCAATTGATGTCATCGAGCACATACCGCCCGAGTCGAGGATTGATCTTATAGACACCATTGCCCGTATTGCTAGAAGCTTTTGTATTGTCAGTTTCCCTTCTCCGAAAACCATCGAAGCTCAGCAGTTTGTCTTCAAGATGACGGGCAACCCGCTGGTGAAGGAGCATGTGGAGTATGGCTTGCCCGATCCGGATTGGGTTAAGGAAGAGCTCGTCCACCGCGGTTTTGCCGTCGAAATCGTGCCCAACGCCAGTTGCGCGCTCTGGGTGGCGCAGTATTGTGTAACGAATTTAAGACAAGATAAAGCTCAGGAAGTGAATAGATTTCTCATCGCCAATTTCCCCGACGAGCCCGCGTCGCAGCATCTTTACGAGATGCTGGTGGCGACCAGGCGGAATTTCTGAGCCGTCGACGCAATTTTCACGGGGGAATAATATAGATGATAAGGATCGGTCACAGTTTTGTCGGGGCACAATATTTCTATGAGGTCTCAAATCAGAGCGCTGGTCGTGGGCGGCAGCCCCGCCGACCGCAGATCGGTTGAAGAAGCGCTCATTGACGGCGGCGAATTTCAGCTTTACTTTCCTCGCCACTATGAGGAATTGCTGGAACAGCTGAAAAGCGAGCAGTTTCAGATTATGCTTGTGGGCAGGGATGTGAGCGGCGAAGATCCGCGGCAGCTGATCATGTCCCTGCGCCACATAGCCCCTTCCATTCCGGTGATTGTCTTCGGCGGTGCGGAAAATGAGGAGCTGAAGGTAACTTTCACCGAGCTGGGCGCTCAAGATTGGCTGTCGTCGCAAAAATTGAAGGCGGAGTTTTTGCAACGCGCCGTTCTGCGTGCCGTCGAGCGAGCAAAACCGGCTCTGCCGGCGGTAGCGGACATCGAAGCAGCGGCCGGCTCGACCCTCATAGAAAACAGTTACGATGGCGTCTTCGCTTATGACCTTCAGTTCCGATATGTGGTCTGGAATCAGATCATGGAGCGAATTTTCGGACTGTCGAAAAACGAGGCCATCGGGCGTTATGCACCCGAAGTTTTGCCCTGCCTGAATGATATAGATGAAGACGAGATTTTTGTGGCTGTGCGCTCAGGACGTTCTATTACTCCGCCGGAGCGTCCCTATGTTGTTCCGCGCACAAAGCGCAGCGGCATATTTGAGTCTAAATACGTCCCCATGCGCAATGCCACTGGACAGATCGTGGGCGTGCTGGGCATTTTCCGTGATACCACAGACATCGGGCAGTCCGAACGAGAGTTGCGCGAGAGCGAGGAGCGCTTCAGGCGAATGGCTGACGTGGTTCCTTCCCTTGTCTGGATGTCGACTCGCGACGGGCAGCGTACATTTTTCAACAAGCGTTGGCTGGAGTTTACCGGCCGGCAAATGGATGATATTACCGGCAGTAGCTATGTGCAAAACATACACCCCCAGGATGCTCAGCGTTTCGTGCAAACCTGCACGAGGGCGATCGCCGCCAAACAAGACTTCAACGTCGAGTATCGAATCAGGCGCAAGGACGGGCAGTACCGGCGCATACTGGACACCGGCAGCCCGCTTATTGCCAGCGACGGGCGCTTGATTGGTTATGTGGGCCTGTGCGCCGACGTCAGTGAGACGAGGGCGACGCATCAGTCGATGGAGACGGCGATGCCCCGGCCGATTCCCGATCGGACACCGAATACGGTGGAGAATGCACCGATTGGCATCTGGAAGTTAGATCCGCACTTTATGATCACGAAGGTGAATCCAACCGTCGTCAAACAGCTCGGACTCGGCTCTGAAGACATGGTAGGCAGGAGCTTCTTCTCGATTGTCGGCTCTTTGTCTCCGGCCACCTTCAAGTCCGTGCTCGAACGGGGCGAGCGAATCCATCTGGAAAACCAAATGATAAGCCGCTCGGACAGCCCAGACCGTTCGCCCACGTATTGGGATGTTGCCGCCTGGCCCCTCAAAGGCGAGCGCGAGGAGATAGTGGGAGTGTGCGTCAGCACGATGGAGGTGACGGAACGCCAGCGTTTGATGCAGCAAAGAGAAGATTTCGTGGCCACTCTGGTTCATGATCTCAAGACACCGCTGATTGGAGCGGACAAGACACTGGAAACATTGATGGCCGGTGCGCTCGGCGTTCTCGATGCGGGCCAGAATGACGTCCTGGCAATGCTCAGGCGCAGCAATCAGCAATTGCTGATGATGGTGCAAAACTTGATCGAGTTTTATCGCTTCGACACAAGCCAGTCTCTCTCATCATTCGAGCCGATCAATCTTCCCGATCTCATCCATTCGTGCGCCAGCGAGCTCTCCGCGCTTGCCGAGCAAAGAGGCGTCGCCTTGCACGTGAATCTCAAAGGTCAACTGGGACCGATAATGGCCGATAAATTGGCCATAAGAAGAGTGTTCGCCAATTTGCTCGACAATGCGCTCAAGTTTACCCCGCGCGGCGGACAGGTCGAAGTCACAGGTGAGCGTATGCGGCATGAAGTTGCAATTCATGTAAAAGACACCGGCATCGGCATTCCGCTTGCCGAGCAAGGCAAACTTTTCCAGCGTTTCTGGCAGGGAGAGCGCGGCAAGAGATTTGCCGTCGGTACCGGACTCGGTCTCTATCTTTGCAGAGAGATAGTGACTTCTCACAAGGGGACCATATCCGTCACCAGCCGTGAAAATGAAGGGGCTACTTTCACTGTCATCCTTCCCACTGCCGATAAGCGGGCCTGATTAAAACTTTGCGCAAATCCCCCGAAAAGCCATCTGCTATCACACTTATGGGGAATGTGGAGCAGACCTTGCCGGTGGTATCACTATAATTACCGACCTGCAAAAGTGGCGGAGCCATTTTGCCCGGAATCGTGCCTTCGCGATAACGTCGCTTTTTAACGATGCCCTGCGTCGTTCAACGGCGGTCTGCCAGGGGAACAAGCGCCATG
>DATNRC010000129.1:0-4701 GCA_036703705.1 Candidatus Obscuribacterales bacterium | reverse complement strand
TCCGCGAGCTCGAGATTGTACCGATACTCGGGCTTGACCTTTTCGTCTCGGGCGTGCCTGAGAATGCTCATGCCTTCGGCATACGCCTGCATCAGTCCGTATTCGATGCCGTTGTGAATCATTTTCACGAAGTGCCCTGAGCCATGAGGACCGCAGTGAAGATAGCCCAGCTCTGCGGTGCCGTCTTTGTTTTTCCGCCCGGGCGTGCGCTCGATGTCACCCACGCCTGGCGCCAGCGCGCGGAAGATTGGATCGAGATGGCGCACGATGTCATCCTCGCCGCCAATCATCAAGCAATATCCGCGCTCGAGCCCCCATACACCGCCGCTGGTGCCGCAGTCGACAAAATGAATTCCTTTCGCCTTAAGCAACTCCGCGTGCCTGACGTCGTCCTTGAAATAGGAATTGCCACCGTCGACAATGATGTCGCCAGCCTCGAGCACAGCGGACAGAGCAAGAATAGATTCCTCCGTCGGCTTCCCGGCCGGAACCATCACCCACACTGCCCGCGGCTTGTTCAGGTGACGCACCAGCTCCGCCAGATCATTCACGGATGTGGCCCCTTCTCCGGCAAGCTCTTTGCCGGGGGCCGGATTGCGGTCGTAGACAACACATTGATGGCCGCTTTTCATCAGGCGGCGCACCATGTTGCCGCCCATGCGCCCGAGACCGACCATTCCCAATTGCATGCTCGCTTCTCCTTTCAGAAATTCCTCTTTTCCTTACGCTCAGCTGAGCGCCTTGCGCGCCGCCTCCAGCAATTGAGCCAGTCCTTTTTGCGTGTCTTGGCCCAGATGCACTCGCAAGGCTCGCCTTTCCCTATCGGAAAGAACTTTTAAATCACCGCGAGCCTGAGCAGCCTTGACGATGCCGAATGTATATTTTTGGCCGGGAACGGCAAGATCATTGGCGTCATCAGCGGTGATCTGCAAGAAGACTCCGGTATTCGGCCCGCCTTTATAGGCCTGTCCGGTGGAATGAAGGAAGCGGGGACCAAAGCCCAGGCAGGTGGCAATTAGCTTCGTGTCGCGCACCTGGTGGCGCATCCTTTGCAGCTTCTTCTCATGCTCATCGTTCATCTCGATATAGGCAAGAACAGCAAAATAGTCACCCTTCCTTATGCGATCGAAATGCGCCTTCAGATAGGCGGCGAGCGTTTTTTCCTTGCCGGCGGCTGACTCGAGTGCGCTGGCGTTTTTCTCATCGGCAAACAGCCTTATGCCGTTTTCTTCGAAGAACGGATTCTCCGAGGGCAGCTGGCCGCTCTTTTCGTAAGCGGACGTCAGCTCGCGAGTAGCAACTTTGCTTGCTTCCACGTCAGGTTGATTGAAAGCGTTTATGCCAATAATGGAGCCGGCAACTGCGGTGGCGATCTCCCATCTGAAGAATTCCTGGCCGAGGTCATAAACATCAGCGATGGAAATCCGTACCACCGGCTGTCCTGCTTTTTCCAGCGCCTCGATGCCCTTGTCTTGCTCGCTGTCGGGCTCGCTTTCGAGACGCAGGTAAATGAAGACGCGATCCTCTCCATAACGATCCGGCGAGGCGATAACTTCACGGTCCACGGGGATGATGCCTTTGGCGTTTTTGCCTGTGGATTCGGCAATCAGCTGCTCGAGCCAGGCGCCAAGATCCCAGATGCGCGGTGAGGAGATAATCGTTGCTTTGTCTTGTCCCGCTTTGGCCGCGGTGCCCAGTATGATACCGAGCACGGCGCCGGGATTTTCCTTGACGGCAACCGTGCCTGCGCAGGCGTGCACCATTTCTTTGGCCCGGTCGAGGAATCTGGCAACATCGATGCCCATCACCGCAGATGGTACCATCCCGAAATGCGAGAGCGCAGAGTAACGACCGCCTATGCCCGGCAAGCCGTAGAAGACATGGCGGAAGTTCTCCTTTTCCGCCAGCTCGGCCAGTTTCGAGCCCGGGTCGGTGACCGCTATAAAGTGCTCGCCGGCTTTATCTCTGCCGACGGTCTCGACCATGCGCTGATAGAAATACTGCTCGAAGATGTTAGGTTCAAGCGTGCTTCCTGATTTGCTTGAAACGATGCAAATCGTCGACTTTAAATCGACTTTTTTCTCGACTGCTTGAATTTGCTGGGGATCAGTCGAGTCGATGACGTGCAAATCGGGATAACCGGCGTTGACGCCGAATGTCATTCTCATCACTTCCGGACACAGGCTCGATCCGCCCATGCCGAGAAGAATTGCGTATTTGAAGCCGTCAGCTTTGATTCTGTCGGACAGCTTTTTCAAATTGTCCAGATGGGACAATTGATCATTAATTATGTTCAGCCAGTCCAGCCATTTCGCCTCATCATCGCCTGTCCACAGAGATGCGTCGCGGGCCCAGAGGCGCTTCATTTTCTCCTCTCTTTGCCAGTCGGCAACCGTCTCCTCGACGGACTTCGAGAGGTCTGCGGGGAGGCGGAAGGCTATGCGCTCGATCAGTTTTGTGCCATTCTTGTCGCGGCTCTTCTCAACGGTGGCAAGCAGCTGTTTGAAAGCGTCTGCGAAGAGGTCTACACCTTGCTCGACAAGTTTGTCCGTCACTTCGACCATGGAGATGTTCACATCCGCCAATGTATCCATCACTTGACGTGCTTCGTTCACTCTCTCAGTCAGGCTGTCGCGCAGCTTGCCGTGTTCCCGGAAAGCATCGAAAGTCGAAGGCGGGATCGTATTGACGGTGTCCTTGCCTATCAACTCATCAACATATAAGGTGTCGGGATAGCTGGGATTCTTGGTGCTCGTGCTTGCCCATAGAAGGCGCTGAGTTTGCGCACCCTGCAAAGCAAGATGCGTCCAGCGTGAGGAGGCATAGATCTGGAGGTACTTTTGATAAGTGAGCTTGGCGTTGGCGATTGCCACTTTGCCTATAACACTCTTCAACTGCTCTTTTTCTTTGGCATCGTTTGTTTGCTTGATCTTCTCCTGCGCTATGGCATCAATCATGGTGTCGATGCGGCTGACGAAGAAGCTTGCCACGCTTGCCACTTTGCTTAGGTCACCGCCGCTTTTGGCAAATTCTTCAAGGCCGGAAATGAACGCTTCCGCTACTTCCTCATAACGCTTCTGGGAAAAGAGCAGAGTGACATTGACATTTATGCCGTGGGCAATCAAATGCTTGATTGCCGGCAGACCTTCACGGGTGGCGGGCACTTTGATCATGATGTTGGGGCGGCTGATCCAATGCCACAAACGCTTCGCTTCATCTATCGTTGCTTCAGTGTCAAAGGCAAGAAGCGGCGACACTTCTATGCTGACGTAGCCGTCGCGTTTGTTGGTCTTCTCGTAAACAGGCTTCAAAATGTCAGCAGCTTGTTGGATATCGTCGACCGCCAGCCGCTCGTAAATGGCTTTTGCGTCCAGTGCGGCATCTCTTTTGAGTTCCGCAAGAGCGCTTGCGTAGTCGTTGGACCCTGCAATGGCCTTCTCGAAAATGGAAGGGTTGGAGGTAATTCCTCTCAATCCGTCCTCTTCAACCAGCCGCTTCAATTCACCACTGGTTATGAGGCTCTTGCGGATGTAGTCGAGCCACACCGACTGTCCAAATGTTTCCAGTTCTTTCAGCGGATTGGCGACTGTCTTGGCTGTCTGCATATTCTTCTCCGGAATGTGGTTGCAATGAGGGTTACCAACCATGTGCTTCTTCGTGCGACAGACGGGATCCGAGAGCTCCCTGTCGCGCCAAATGTAGATCAGCTGCTAAAGATATCAGATATATGTTTTGATCAGCCAAAGTTTAATCTGATCGTTATTAGCTTAATGCGGTGATTGGCCCTCGGCCTTTAGTGCCGGGATTGCGATCAACGGGCGGACTTCTGGGCGTCTATGTTGGCGATTAGCTTCTGAATCTCTGTCACTTCATTTGCCGGCGGCTTGCACTCAAGAGTTTTCGCGAACGAATCCCGCGCTTCGCTGTACCGACCTAGCTGATAAAGCGAATTGGACATCGCTTTCCATGTCTTCCAGTCTTTGCCGTTGATCTCGATTGCCGCCTTGAAGGCGTCAATAGCTGCATTTAAATTGCCACTTTTCTTTTGTGCCATGCCGAGGCTGTAGTGGTAATGAAAATCATGCGGATAAATCTTGATTGCTTCCTCATATTTAGGAACGGCTTCTTTGAATTTCTTTGCCTGAAAAAGCTGTGTTCCGACATTGAAATAACCATTTGCCTTGAGCCAGTCCTCTTTGTTGCCCGTGCCCGGGAAGGCGGACCCCTGGGCGTAAGCAGCGCCGATCGTCAAAAGCGCGGCCAGGGTGACAGTAAGTTGACGCATATGGGTTCGTCCTCCGAATGACAAGTGGCAATTGGCAATGATGTAAAAAGATTGCGCACCACAACTGGTGACAATGCATATATCCGGCATTCTCATTACGAATTTGAGCTATCAATAGATGATATTACTTTTCAGTTAAAAAAATTGATGTACTATGTTTCTGTACTTGAGACCCGGGAATAAAAGTGTGGATGCAGGTTTCGACCTGCGAGGTTGTCAATAGCAGTTCTGGTTTCCGTAACGCCTAAATCGGCTCGTGGAGGAGCATCATGGAAGTATTTACAGACCCTTTGGTTCTGGTGTGTGTGCTAGCGATGCCGCTAGTCATCATTGGTTTGGCCAAGGCCTGGAAGAAGCTAAAAGACAAGAAGGCCGAACAAGCTGCTGCCGGCGGTGGCGCTTCTCAATCAGCAACG
>DATNRC010000128.1:0-4336 GCA_036703705.1 Candidatus Obscuribacterales bacterium | reverse complement strand
CCATGTCTTCAAATGAGACGCTGTCCAGCGCTCTGTAGGCGAGAGCCTTCGCTCCTTCCATCGTCGGCGCCAGAGCCGTGGCGGCAAGCACCCGCCCGCCATTTGTCACCACTTGCCCTCCCTCGAGCTTCGTTCCGGCGTGAAAGAGCATGGCTCCCGGCGGCAAATCGCCTACTGTCAGAGCTTTTCCTTTCGAGGAAGATTCCGGATAGCTCTTAGCCACCGCCACCACGCAGCAGGCCGCCTCCGCTGCCCAGTCGATCGACTGCTCTTTCAGATTGCCTTCCGTACAGGCATAGAGGAGCGGGTAGAGATCGGAGCGCATGCGCGGCAAAACGGCTTGCGTTTCCGGATCGCCGAAGCGGGCGTTGAACTCGAGAACATAAGGACTGAATCTGCTTGTCCCTTTGTCGCCGGCTTTCGACCTGCTTACCATGAGCCCGAGGTACAGCACGCCTTGATAGTCCAATTTACCCTTGAGAAGAGCCAGCTTCAAGGGCGCCAGCACCTTCTCCTCAATCTCAGCGGCGCATTCATCGTAGAGGCGAACCGGCGAGTAGGCGCCCATTCCTCCCGTGTTCGGACCCTTGTCTTCATCGAATCTGCGTTTGTGATCCTGGCAGGCTTGCAAGGGCAAGAATGTGTTGCCGTCACAGAGCAGCAACAGCGAGAGCTCCTCCCCATCCAGCTTCTCTTCTATAACCACTCTCTGTCCGGCAGCACCGAATCTCTTTTCGTGAAAGACGGCATTGAGAGCAGTAATTGCCTCAGCCTCGTTGTCGCATACAAAGACGCCTTTGCCCAGAGCCAGCCCGTCGGCTTTGATCACGCGCGCCCATTCGTGCGTTCGCACCACTTCTCTTGCTTCGTCGAATGAGGCGCATATCGCGTATTGCGCCGTCGGCAGGCCGCACTCGGTCATGAATCGCTTGGCGTAAGCCTTGCTCCACTCGAGACGCGCTGATTCTTTGCGCGGGCCGAAAACACGAATGTCATGATCGCGAAGGTAATCGACAATGCCGTCAGCAAGAGGATTGTCTGGGCCAATCACAACCAGATCGACTTTGTTTTGCCGGCAAAAATCGACGATTCCTTTGAAATCATTGATTTCAATCGCCACGTTCTGGCATTTGGCGGCAAGCGCGGTGCCGCCATTGCCGGGCAGGCAGAAGATTTTCTTCACGCTTTCGCTTGCGCTCAGCTTCCAGGCAAGAGCGTGTTCGCGTCCGCCGCTTCCCACTACCACAACTTTTGCCTGCTTGCTCAAAGTCTTCTCCTCGATTTATCTCATAGAATCCGGTAATGATGCGACGAAGTCATCAAGCGTCGGTTGCTCCTTGAAGACGGGCAGAGCAGTCATGTGATTGACCAGCATGGGATAAAGCGCATCGATAGATTTCTTAGCGGACGGCGGGAGCGGCTCCGGCGATTCGCCGAGCTCCTCGAGGCAAATCTTCTTCCAATCGATCACTCCTTCCCTGCGAGCTCTTTCTTGAGCCGCTTTGAGAGCCTTCTCCCAGGTGGTGCCTCGATAAATCTTGCGGATTATTTCTTTGGAGAGATGCACGCCCTTGTAGAGCAAACGAAGCTCATCGGGTCCTATGCTGTCCGCCAGCATGAGCACCCCGCCGTTTGCCGCCCCCGGCTCGTGTCCCTTGGAGTCGACGATCATCTCGACCTTGCCGTCCCACAGCTCGATTCCGCGTTCGGCAAAAAGAACGTACAGGGCAAGCGCAGTGTCGTATGCCATCTCGACCATATATTCGAATTCATGCGCGCCCAGCCCTGATATGTGCACGGCCTCCTGTAAGCTGAGCAGCCGATCTTTAGGTTCCAGTTTGGTGAAGAATTCGAGCACCGGACGTTCGAACATCTGGTTGGGCTCCGGCATTTCCTTCAAGCCGAGCACTTCCAAGTAGGAGCTGTCCCGCCGCAGGCGCTCCTTCAGCGAGCTTCCTTCGGGCATGCCGAAACGAAAGACAATCTCCAGCGGCACGAGCCTGCGCCTTGCCGATTGAGATTGCGGCAGGGTGTTCGGGTAAAAGTAGAGAATCTGCCTTTCAATATTGTGGCTTGCCGGGCGTTGAACATCCGCCGCCAGCACTTCCATCAAGAGCTTCTCTTTGACGGTTTGTGCTTGCTCGATGTCAGCGACTGCCTTTCCGTCCCCGATGAGATGAGAGAAATGATGTGGTATGCCGAAATTCTCCACCCCGCACACCCCGCTGTAGATCGGATGTTTAAAGCGCTGCTCGAGCCAGGCGGCGTCAAAGCGTTTGAGATGCCTGGATTGTTTGAGACTCTGCCACAGTTCTGCTTTGGAAAGCGCGGAAAAGAAAAAGGCGCCCATGATGGCGAGCGCACGACCTTTGTTTTGGATAGTGTCGGGCATCTTGCCCCAATCAAAAACCGAATAATCGTCGCTGAATTCGAAGTACAGCTTGGAGCTGTCTTGCGCCGATCGGTAGACGCGTTTGACCGATCCCTCGTAAATCAACTCCATGTTATGGGCTTCCTTCTGATTTACGGTCACATCGCACCTCTTAACAGGAAGACTTCTTCAACACGGCATCGCGATCTTTGAGGCGCATGGCCTCAAAATCTCTACCGGATGAAATATCGGTCGGGTATTCACCGGTCAGGCAGCCGGTACACAGCTTCTGGTGGTCGAGGGCTGATTTGAGCCCATCCAGAGTTTGGAAAATCACTCTGTCGACGCCCAGGGCTGTTGCGATTTCCTCATCGTTCTGGTCGTGGGCGATGAGTTCCTGGGGGCTGGGAAAATCAATGCCGTAATAGCATGGATGGGCAATGGGCGGGCAGGTCGAAACCAGGATCACTTCGCGCGCCCCCGCCTGACGCACCAGTTTTACGATTTGCCGAGCTGTGTTGCCGCGCACTATGCTGTCATCGACTATCAGGCAGCTCTTGCCTTCGAACTCATGTCCAATCGGGTGCAGTTTCCGCCTCACCGCTTCCTGCCTGCTTTCCTGATCGTCGAGAATGAAGGTGCGATTTACATAGCGGTTTTTTATCAACAATTCGCGGAAGGGGATCTTCAGTTCTTCTGCCATTGCAATTGCCGATGCACGGCTCGTTTCCGGTACAGGAACGACCACATCAGCGGTCAGCCCTTCATCTTTCAATCGCCGAGCCAGTATTTGCCCGAGCTTGAAGCGGGCATTGTACACCGACACTCCTTCGAATTCAGACTCCACGCGAGCGAAGTACACCCATTCGAACATGCAGGGCGCGATCGTCTCCTGACGAATGACCTTCCTCATCACTTTGCTGTCATGCGTGATGAACACTACCTCGCCCGGCCTTACCTCTTCAGTATCTCTAAAGCCCAGGAAGTCGAGCGCTATTGTTTCGCTGGCGAAAGCGTATACGGTCGTTCCATCTTCCTGCTCGCGCTTGCCGAACACCAGAGGGCGGATGCCGTTGGGGTCGCGAAAGCCGAAAATGTCGCCTTCCTTGGTCAGGCAGATAATCGAATAGCTGCCGACAATAGTGCTCATCAGTTTCGACACTGCACCAAATACGCCATCAGCACCGATAGGGCCCTCGGGCAGCTCAAGGCTCAAGAGGCGGAGAATAAGCTCGGAATCAGATTCGACCCAGGGAGCTTTGTCGCGGCGCGAGCGGTACAACTCTTCTCTCAGCGCGTAAAAGTTGACGATGTTTCCGTTGTGAGCAAGCCCCAGGCCGCGCTCGTAATTCAAAAATGGCTGCAAAAGGTTGGGATCGTTGCGGCCGACCGTTGCATATCTGGAGTGACCGAGGGCTGCAGAACCTGTCAAACTCTTGAACGAGCGCTCGGAAAAAACGTTTTCCACCAGGCCCGAGCCTTTCGTGAGGTGAAAACCACTCGCCTTGCGGCTGTCTATGCTCAAAATACCGGCGCCGTCCTGACCCCGGTGTTGCAGGTTCATCAGCCCAAAAAATACTTCATAGGCTGAGCCTGCAGTGCCTGTAATCGCAATCAGCCCGCACATATATAAATGGAATCCGCCTCGCTTGCGCGTTGTCTCACCTATAAGGGTACGATCTTGAAATTGTCATTGCCTTAAAACGTCCAATTCTTATAGTCTTTTCTTACATCTTCGAAATCAAAAGCTGAGAAAAGGGACCCCAGGGTAATCCTCTTGACAAGCATTTTTGATTTCAGTACCTTTGAATCTTGAGAATAAGTCTTAACCCAACTTACCTGTTGGCAACAACGAAACGCAGCAAATTCGGGCATAGTGACAACCCCTTCGTCACTACAATTGCGTGAAAACGCATTAAGGTAGACGAAGTACTTACTCGACCGGTGTTAGCCAGCGCCTTCGGC
>DATNRC010000127.1:0-3475 GCA_036703705.1 Candidatus Obscuribacterales bacterium | reverse complement strand
TCGGATGCTAAGATGCTCGAGAATCTTCATTACACGAAAGAATTGGGCTTTCGCGTCAAAGACGCGCTGGAGTCGGGCGAGCTCACGCGTTTCGGCGAGCTGATGCACGAGCACTGGGAGCACAAGCGGAAGCGCTCGGCGGGAATGAGCAATCCGCGCATAGACGAGCTTTATGAGCTGGCACGCAAAAACGGCGCCATTGGGGGAAAATTGATCGGGGCTGGCGGCGGCGGCTTTTTGATGTTTTACTCGGAAAACAAGCGCAAATTGAGAGAAGCCATGCACAATGCCGGAATTGAAGAGCTTCGATTTCACTTCGATTTCGAAGGCACCAAACTGATGGAGATTTGAGGGCGCGTCATTGAAAAGCATCGGCATTCTTGGTGGCGGCGTCGCAGGGCTGAGCCTGAGCTACTTTCTCGGTTCGGACACGGAAGTGCTTGAAAAAGAAAGTGTTTGCGGTGGGCTGTGCCGCACTTATGAGAAGGATGGATTCACCTTCGATCTCGGCGGACACATCATTTTCTCGAAAGACGCCGAAATTCTCGAATTCGAGCTGGAGCTGCTCAAGGATAAGGTCAACCGCCTCTATCGGCGCGCCGCTTGCTGGTTTAAGGGAAGGTTCGTCAAATACCCGTTTGAAAATGGTCTCTCCGTGCTCGACAAGGACGACACCTATCAGTGCCTCTATCACTTTCTCAACAATCCCCCGCAAGAAGTGCATACTTTTGAAGATTGGATTTACAACACATTCGGCAAGGGGTTGGCGGAGTTGTATCTTTTGCCGTACAACAGAAAAATCTGGAAGACGCCACCTTGTGAGATGGGCATCGGCTGGGTGGAACGCGTCCCCAAACCGCCCGCCGAAGACATTATCAAATCAGCGCTTGGTATCGAGACTGAGGGGTACACGCATCAACTGCACTTTTACTATCCGAAAACAGGGGGGTTCGAGACGCTGCCCAGGACGTTTGAAGAACACGTCAAAGATCGAATCGTCCGCGACTTCGCTGTGAAAAATATACGTCAAACTCGCAAAGGCTGGGTTGTTTCAAATGGTAAAGAGGAGCGAGAGTATGAGCGCATAATTTGCGCCATGCCGATATTCGACTTCATTGCCGCACTGGAAGAAGTGCCGCCGGAGGTGAGCCGCGCCGCAGCAAATCTGCAATACACCTCGCTCATAATCGTGCTTGTCGGGCTCAACCGACCGCGCCATGCAGAACAGGTCGCATGCCATTTCCCGCAGCCGGACATTGTTTTTCATCGCCTTGTCTTTTTCGATTATTTCGGGGCCAACTACGTTCCTGACGGCTGTTCATCAATGGTGGCGGAGATTACTGCCCGACCTGGTGATGCGCTCTTGACACTGGATGATGATCAGATCGCGAAGAAAGTTATAGACGATTTGTCGCGTGAAGGTTTCATTGAGCGGCAGGAAGTGGTCGTGACTTGCGTCAAGCGTGCGAAGTATGGCTATCCCATCTACGATCTTCAGCGCGAACAGCGTCTTGAGATTATCAACGCATTTTGCAGAGAGAAAGGAATTGAGCTGTGCGGGCGGTTTGCGGAGTTCAACTACTACAACTCCGATGCCGTTATTCGGTCTGCCAAGACGGTCGCTCAACGGATGGGGGCTCGCGAGCATGCTTGAGCGGATATTGATTGCGGGCGGTGCGGGCTTCATCGGCAGCCATTTTGTCGATCGCTTGCTGGCTTGCGATGCAGTGAAGCGGGTGACCGTCTTCGATAACTTCTCTTCAGGCAGGGAGTGGCATCTGAAGCATCATGCGGATAAGAGGCTGAAGATTGTCCGAGGTGAGATCGCGGGCCTGGATGTGCTGAGCCAGGCTATGCAAGGGCATGAAACGGTAATTCACCTTGCCTCCAATCCGGACATTCGGCGGGCAGTTGCACAACCTTCAATTGACTTCCATCAAGGAACGGCTCTCACGCAATGCATCGTGGAAGCAATGCGCGTCAGCAAAGCAAGGCGAATTCTGTATGCTTCGGGTAGTGGCGTATATGGTGACCTTGGCGAGGTGGAGGCGAAGGAAGACTACGGACCGCTGAAGCCGATATCTACCTACGGAGCGAGCAAACTGGCCGGAGAAGCGCTGATTTCGGCATATGCACACATGTTTGAATTCTCCGGTATAGCGTTCCGTTTCGGCAATGTGGTGGGTCCGAGGCAGACTCACGGCGTTGGATATGATTTCGTCAAAAAGCTGAGAAGCAACGCCAGGGAATTGCAGATACTCGGTGACGGCTCACAGAGCAAATCATATGTGCACGTGAGCGATATCATCGATGCCGTTCTTCTTGCCGACGAGAAGGTGAGCGAGACGTTTGACGTCTTTAATGTCGCGACCGGCGACTATATGACAGTTGCCGAAATCGCGCGCATTGCCGTCGAAGAGGTGCTGGGGGCGAGCGCTGAGGTCGAGCTCAAGTATTCGGGAGGCGATCGCGGCTGGAAGGGTGACGTGCCCATAGTGCGATTAAACACGGACAAAATCAAATCGCTTGGCTGGTGTCCTAAGTACAGCAGCGCCGAGGCAATGCGCATGTCAATCAGGGACTTGATGATGAGTGGTGACTTGCTGGTTGAGAAGCAATAAGAGCGACAACGACGCTAACTGTTGCTGCGGTTGAAGTTTCCGTTTGTGATATTGAAGCCTTCATAAGACATTTACAGTGGCGCAGAAAACTGCGAGTCTGCCTGCGGGAAGTGGCAGGCAAGGCAGTTGCCTATTGCCCATCCAAGGGACTTGCTGTATGGATCCGAATAAGGTCAGAGACGATGCCAATAGATGGGCTACAGCAGGGGCAGCGGCAGGTGGCCTCGCTGGCGAAATAGTGGGTGGTACCGGAGGAAGCATTGTTCCTATTCGAAGACCGTCACTGCTGCTCCGGCGCCGGAGACGCTGGCTCTGTCTTCGATGAGTAACGTGACGAACTACGGCTATAACCCAGCCAATCAATTGCTGACTGAAGCTCGACAGCGAATTGAAGAATGGAGGGAAGACTACAACACGAACAGACCGCACAGTTCCTTGGGATACCGAACGCCTGCGCCAGCCAGGCAAATGTACTTGGCGTTAGCTGGCTAACTTTCGATTGGCCCGAAAATAAGGGAGCACGTCAGAAAGGGATAACAAACACTGAGGGATGCAGTATCGGGCGCGGGCTCACTCACAAGGAGAACGAGCTCATCGGCTGTCCGGTTTGCGAAGAACTACCGCCATGTTCGAAGTAGTGCCGGTGAAAAGCTTGATTGCAATGTCTATCATTGTGAAAGTCCCGGCAGCCAGGAAGTTCTTGAGATTGTTCTTCTGATAATCCACAGGCGGAAAGAGAAAGTCCGCCAGTCCTTTCATTCCCCATGATTTGAGAAGGGAATGCCCGGTCCAGTTCCAGAATGCGGGAGCGGGGTTGTAATCAATTCTCTCCACCACAAACCCCACCTCACTCG
>DATNRC010000126.1:0-10789 GCA_036703705.1 Candidatus Obscuribacterales bacterium | reverse complement strand
ACTTGTTGAAGTCGCGCAGCTCCGGGTGCATGTCGATGAGCTGGTAAGCTTCACCCGCGCGCTTACCCGCCTTGATGAGGAGGCTGGCAAAACGCTCGTTGTTGCTGAAAAGACCGGCAGCGACATCGGCCGAAATCTGCTTGACGGCACCGGTCAAAGTGGCGTCGGTGATGAAACGCTTGACGCCCATGCTCTTCGCCAGAGCGATCATGTCGGCAAGCGTCAGCCGTCCTTCGGCGTCGGTGTTGTCCACCTCCACCGAAATTCCGGCCAAGGTGTGCACGACATCGCCAGGCTTGTAGGCACGGCCGTCTGGCATGTTCTCCGTTGCGGCCATCAACGCCATCACGGAGATGGGCAGCCCGAGCTGCGCGATTGCCTCGATGGCAGCCAGCGTGGCAGCGCCGCCCGACATATCGCGCTTCATCCAGCGCATGCCTTCGGCAGGCTTGAGATTGAGCCCGCCGCTGTCGAAGGTGATCGTTTTGCCGATCAGCCCGAGCACATCTTCGGTGGCGCCGCTCGGAGGCGTGTAGGTGAGGACGGCCACTACCGCCGGCTCAGCAGAGCCGCGGTTGACCGCCAGAACAGCATTGAGGCCCATCGCCTTCAGCTCATCCATGTGGATGAGCCTCAAGCTGATGCGCCCATTGGAGCGCTCGGCCACCGCCTGCGCGTGACTGGCGAAGACCGTGGGCGTAAGATCCGCCGCCGGCATATTCGACAGATCGCGCGCAAAGTTGACGGCATTGGCGATCGTCCGCCCGTTCATCAAACCAGTGGCGAGGCTCTTCGAACCCCTGCCCGTGGTGACGAGCCGGATCTCCTCCACCTGCGGGCGCGGCTTGTAGCCCCGATGGGAGGTTTTCTGGCTGTTGATTTCGTAATCGATCATGCCGGCATAGGCACCGACCGCTTCGCCGAATTCGTACCGGCTCACCTTCGTTCCCGCAAGGGGAATCTCGGCGACGGTAAGCTCGTGCACCTTGAGAGCGCGAGCAGCGCGGAACGCCTTGGTCAGCGCCTGACGGAGAACATCGACCGTGAACTTCTCACGCGGGCCGAGCCCGTAGAGCATGACCCGCTGGGCTGACATCAGCCTGTAGGGATAATGCACGAGCGTCTCGCCGACCTTGCCGGTGAAGCCATCGATTTCCGCCTGGTGGGCGAGCGCGCCACCACTGGCGGTATTGATGGCCGCCATGAGCCCGTGCTCCCGCCCTTCCTGGAAACAGCCGACGAGCATGAGTCCGGTTTCCACCTGAGACAGTGGGAGCTTTTTGGTCATGAGTTGCATTGAGGAACTCCTTGAGCTGGGCGCCCTTCCGATATTGAGTGCTTTAGCGACAGCAAGCTAAACAGCGGTTGGGCAATTTATTCTTGTAGCCGCCGGTGCAGCTGCCCCCGCTCGAATCAAGCGAGGGCGCTGCAAAACTCCAGCGACCGGTTTAAGGCAGAATGATGCGCGAGGGCGGGGGAGCCGGCGGAGCGCACCTGCGGATGGGGGCGTCCTTGATCTTGCTGTTGGGAACGTTGAGAAGACCGCTCGGCGTCTCGAAAGTCGTCGAGAGATAGCGAATCTCCACCACTTTTCCTTTCGCCTCGGCTACCCCGACAACCTCGATGTAGTCGCCCACCTGGAAGGGCATGCAGGGAGCTTCCGGCTTCAAAACCGGCGTCTCCCAGATTTTGGAGTTGGGAACGATTACCTGACCGCCGCCCGGAACCGCCGACTCTATCACGGTGGACAGGTAATGAATGTCGACCACTCGGCCGCTGGCACCGGCAATGCCCGAAACTTCGACGTAATCACCGACCTCGAATTTGGGCATGAACTGCAAGAGCGCGCCGGCAATCACCTCCTTGATCAGCCCTTGCATGGCCAGGGCAAGTGCCGCACCAAACAAGCCGATGCTGAGAGACAGCTTGGCGAGAATGGTAGGGGCCAGCACGCTCACGGCAAAGAAGAGCACCACGCCCCAGTAGACGAGTTGAACGCCCCTGGCGACGAGAACTTTGCCGCGATTGCTTGCCTTGCTGCGGTCCAGTGCTTTCTGCACGCCGTTAGCAATCGGCTCGTAGAGGAGGTTGGCGATGCTGATGAAAAGCGCGAAAACGAGCACGTCGCCGATGAGGGGGACGAATTTGTCCCAGTATCCTTTGAGGGTCGTGACGATGCTCTTTTGCACGCTATCGCTCAGCCAGTCGGTTGCGCCGGCGATGATCGTGAGCGCCAGCAGTATCAGAGTGGGGAGCAGCTTGCGCAGCTTAGCGCGCAGAATGCTTAACATAGGCGTACTCCTGTTCGAGCGCCTGAGCACGACACGGATGTGGCGCGCCGGCGCGTCGCGTTTTTCTGGGTCGTTTGCGACGCCAGGAAGATATAACTGACACCCGGAGGCAATCCGGCCTGAACTATGTCTTGGCCCTTTAACGAAAGCGCTGGTGAATTCGAGCTCTGTGTGGCTTGAAAGTCCTCTCTGTTCGAAAAAGGGTTGAAAATGCCTTTTGAAGCTAACTTATTGCTTCTTGAATACTCAACGCCGTGCTTAATGTGTTGAAACTAAGGAAGTCGGCTCCAGAGCCGTTTTGAGATGTTCAGTGAGAAATAAGAGCTAGCGCAACTCTCAGAGGCTGCAACATAAAAGCCTGATTTTTCCGCCATCACTATGTGCGATAGCTGCGAAAGCTTGATGCCAAGGGATCTTTCGAGAAGAGCTACACATAACTTTTTGTTGCGCGTTCTTTAATTAGCTTGATCTCGTTTGTTAGCGTCACTGAGTTCTTAATTCCGTTCTCTTCAACATATTTTCTGATAAGCGCCTCACAAACGTAAGCTAGCTCAATTCGATCGACTCTTTCGCGCCTCCATGAAGAGGCGCAGGGGTTGTTTAGAGCTTTATCTTTGCGTGTCCAAAACATGACGAGAGGATCGTAACTATGAGCGAACCTACCAACACGCACGATGGCGGTTCTGAAAAGAACTGCGCATCTTGCACTCAGATGTTCCAGCTTTCGATGGGAATGTTCGACCGGGCGTTGTCCGCCGGGGACTTCCAGGTCGGGCTCCACTGGCTCAGGCAGGCGGGCAATCTCACTGCCGGCAGCGGCGACGCTTTGAAGCTGCAGAAAGACGCTTATGCCCGCCTCATCAACGCAGCAGCAGCAAAAAGCATTCAGCTTTCGCTCCACAGCGGCAACATCACGCAGAATCACCGCGACCTTGCCGAAAGCATCGAGCATGCGGCCGGCTCGCTTCTCAGTCTTTCGCCCGGCGACGAGAAAGCCGTGGCTCATGCCACCGTCGTTGCCGGTTTTGCCGGACAGCTCAGCAAGCGGCTCACCCGCTTCCAGGTGGCGGAGGAGTATGTCACTTCGGCCGAGAAGCTGGATGGCGTTCTTGACTGCCTCTTCGCGATTGTAGAGCACGCAAGCGCTTTGGACAGCCGTCCCGAAGAGGCGCTGCCCAGCGTCTGCGATCGGCTGGCGCTCGCATCCACAGCCGTTTCCAATGCCGACTGCTATCTCACTTGGTTCTTCCCCAAGAAGCTCTCGGACTGGGACAAGGCCGAGCTCATGTGCCGCCGGGCGGCGCAGTGGCTGAAGGATGGCGACGAGCTGAGAGTCGATCCGAACTACGACGACTGCAATGCCTGCGACGTAATCGCGGCGCTCAACGCCGCTGCCGATGCTCTTCGCCAGCACGACTACAAGAAGAGCAAGAAGCTTCTCAAGGCAGCCGAAGAAGCACTCGCCGAAGTGAGCTGCGTCTGAGCATTTGAACGCGACAGGGAGATGTGCATCACTCCTGTCGCGTTTTTCCTCCTGCAAAATCGCTTATCCAGCAATTGAAACCGCCAACGTAAAGAAAGAATCATCATGAACTTCCTGAGCACCCTCCTGAGAAGTGGTGTGGGCGCGGCAGTCGGCCTCTTCATCTATGCGCTCCTGACCAATATGCTCGTCTTCGGCACAGTGCCGCTTCTGGGCATTGTCATCAGCAGCTTGGTCGTGGGCACCATCTTCGGACTGATCTACTCCGTCGTCCACCTCAAGCGCGAGCCTACTTTCGGCTCCAGCGTGGCAACCGGCATCGGCTTTGCCGGTCTGGCGACGGTGATTGCGCTCGCGGCCGGAACCTTCGCCGGCTTCTCGATCGCCAGCATCATCGGCATCGCCGTCTTCGGTGTGCTTATCGGCAGCAGCTCCTTCCTCGGCATGCGCTCCGGCAAGTAAACCAACGCGGGGCGGGAGAGGCTTTTCGGCCCCTCCCGCCCGGCACCTTTTCCGATCGCAAAAATCTTCCTCACGCTAAGAGATTGCCGTTTGAGCACTCTCTGAAGATTTTCGGCGGTCGTAAGGAGTTGAAAAAATGGACGCGCTTGCCACGCCGCAAGGACTCATTGTCACGGCTGCAGCATTGGTTGGACTGCTTGCCGCTCTTGCTTTCGCCGATCGATTGAACAGAACGGCCTTCGGCCGCACCCGCCAAGGCTTTATCGCCAATCTCGTTCTTTTGCTGGGCGCCTACGCTGTCGCCTACATCAGCCCGTTGATTGCCGTCAAGGCAACAGCCTGCGCTCTGTTTTTCTTCTTCCTTTCCACAGGATTCAGGCGGAAGAACACTAAAAGCTGAGCCGACAGCTCGCATCCGCGGTCTGGCACCAGACATGGTGTCAATCGAAGCCTCAATCGGTACGGTATCAGCGTTGCTCTTGCATCGCCCATGCTCAGGCCATGCTCATCAGCAAAGGTGCTCTGCGTTTCCTGCCCTTCTCAAGGACAGGCAGAACGCTCAGCCGCTGATGACACAAGTATCAGGTGTACCATGAGCAGGCTCAAGAGAATGGTGAGCGCCTTAGCCAGGCTCGCCGTCATCATTGCGCTCCTCCTGCCTTTGCTTCCCGACGATCACTCTCAACAGGCGACAAGCCATTCGGAGACTGATATGGCGAAGAAAACGAGCACCACCCACACGCAGAAGCTTTTGCAAGCGGTGCCTGATGGTGGCAGCGTCACCTATGAAGAACTGAAGAAAGCCGTCGGAGACGACGTTGCCGGCTTGCTTTCCTGGACCAATCCTCAACGGGTTGCTCGCAAGGGCAAGCACTTCACAGTCGAAAACGCCTCCAAATCATTGCAGTCGCATGGCAACGCTTCTGTCGAGATCGACACGAAAGTGGAATTCGATCTGGACACAAACTCTGCCGATCTTGCCGCACGCAACATCAAAGGCATCAAAGTGAAGCTGTCGTCGATGTCTTACGCGCTCGATGTGAAGGAAGCGGACATTTCCCGGGACAGCAAGGGCAACACCAAGATCAAGGTGAAGCTACTGGTCTCGCGCTTCTTGCCTTACATCAGGCACGAGGTGACAATCGGCCCCGACGGGCAACCCGTCGAGTAACACGCATGATGGGGTAACGGCACCGCCAATCCGGTCACGGCACCAGCGCCGCTATCCAGCACGCGCCGCTCCATGGTCTCACATTTGCCGTCTCATTGCCTGCCTGCCGGAAGCGTATTTGCACAACGTTCCGCATAGGCATGCAGCTAGTGATTCGCAGCTGCATGCCTATGCGATTTTCTCAGTTTTTTCCCGTCACAAATCGACTACTATACAATGTCACATCCGTGTGTCGTCACGCCACTTCGGGCAACCGCCACCGATCCGTCGGCAGCTCCAATATGCGAATGCGCAAGGCACATGTGTCAGGACAGTGGATGTTATTGCTTGTCTCATTCGGAGGCGATTAACCTGAGGACGCATATTCACTTTGTTTGGGCAAGGGGCTCTAAATTCAAAATTCGCTGCAGGAAACGAAGAATCATGCGTGCGGACCGCTCTCCAACGGGAAGCGCTGAGATGACTTCCTCATCAACAGCGCTTGCGACCCTTGCCTTGACCCGAGCAGCCTTACGGCAAGGCAGCTTCGGCGAGAATGCAGCGGGTCCTCTCAAGCCGCCTGTGTCAAGCGCCGAAATGCCGCTCGAAACCACAAGCGTGCCACCGTCCGTGCAGGTGCGCTGGTGGTCAACTATTGCGCGGGCAAGTGAGAAAAACATGTCACAGGTAAAAGACGAAATTTACACCGGGTCAGACCCGGTTCTCTGCGATGCTTTCGCCACCATCAGGGAAGTGAGACGTCTCAAAGTCCAGACACGCGGAGTGCTTCTTGCCGGGAAGAATGTCAAAGGCATGGTGGATGAAGAGCAATTTGAAGCGCGCCTGGCCGAGAATGAGTTGACGGGTAAGCACGACCAAATCCTGCGCGAGCAATATCACAGACGCATGGAATACTTCCGTACGCGCATGCTCATCGAGCATCATCTCCTGCCGCTTCTTAAATTGTCCTGTCAGAAGTTGATCAGGCTTGGAGGCGACTTGCGTGCAGCGCTCCGGCAAGGCTTCCCGCACCCCTATTCTGACTGCCTTTATTTTTTGGGGGAGGTAGTGAACGTTTTGGACGATGGCAAAGCAATTGAGTTAATCGGCAAAGCGCGCGCCTTCGTAAGGGAGCCGGACGAAACACGCGGTAAAGGGCAAATCGCTTTCGAGCGCTTCTGGCGGGGCATCCCGGGCTTCTGCGGCCAATCCCTCCTGCCAGCGGAGTTCCAGGTGCATCAGGGCGTCAATCAGCACCCTCTCGATTGTGAGCTCTGGCATAAAATTGTCGAGCTGTGGAAGACGATCGAGGCCTACAAGGAGCTGATTGCGGAAACTGGGCGAATTCATCCAGTCAGTTTTCGGCGCCCCAAAGACAGCCGCCCGACCAAGGAGGAACTGCGCCGCTATCCGCGGTCACATAACAGGCTGCTCTCCATGGCCGTTGTTGGCGGCGACGAGTGGACAGGTACGCTTTATCTCGGCGAAAAAGAAGCGACAGCATTGCGTCCGCACCTTGCCGCCGTGGAAAGAGCCGTAGCGACTATGGACCCAGGGCCCAGCCGCTGGTTGGCGATGAGCAATTACATCGGCGCGCAGGCAATCCTGGGTTTTCTGCGCAATTGCGATGCCAGCGCGCACAACCTGGTTCTTTTCGACGGCGGCGCCCTGCGCGACTGCGAAAAGATGATTGTGTGCGCATTTGATGGAATCGTAAAAGAGAGCGCAAGCGATCTTGCCTGAAAGCTCGTAACCGACAGATCGCGGCTCCGCTAGCGCCGGGGCCGCGACAAGACAATCCCGGCTTGAAAAAACATCCCCCGCGAGCTTTCGGGTCTAAGTGCAAACATTGAAATAACTCTCGCCTCTGGCGGCTTGTCAAGCGATTCTAGCGCGGCTGTGCAACGTGGGCTCGTGATCTTTAAGCACATTTCTACTTCTTACAAAGCCTTAAGACAAATTCATGGCAACGGTTTCAGGTGCAGCACATGTGCCTCCGCGAACAACGGGCGCAACATTCCCACTTGATTATGAATATTCTTGACAACCTTGTTTCGCGGGCCTTTCCGGAATTATTTTGGAAGATATTTCCCCCCTCTTAAAGCAAAGGTTCAAACTCTCACTCCCAGGCAATCAGCGCAAGGCACAAGCATGAAAGCACATCTCCTTACGGAGTTGCCTTTTGCTGAGCCTTAACTGGAGTGATTAGCGAGAGGCTTGCTAAGAGAGAGGATGGTTGACGCTGCGCAAGCTAGCACGGTGAGCGCAGCACCTAGTTACAGCAATGCACGATTCTCTGGTCGCGTCGCACCTTGTGCCTGTCGCGCGAGCAGGGACAGCGTGCCGGTCTAAGCCGCGGAATGAAGATTGTTCCGCGCCTTGAGCTTAGCCCGCACTCACAGTCTCTCAAACACGGGCTTCGACCCAAACAGGAGCATGATCATGTCTGAGTCAAACACTCACGCTGTTACCACCGTTGCTTCTCTTCGTGACGCCACTCGCCTGGCCAACATCAGCGTTTACGAAGGCGCCGCCAGGCAGGTCGAGAAGGCGGTCACCGATCTCATGCAGGGCTGGCAGTTCTCGCGCCGCACCAACGTGGCGCCTGCCATCGTCGCCCCGATCGCTGCCCAGGCCATCCAGGCGATGGGTTTCTGGGAGCGGCACGACGCCGGCGGGGGAAAGCGTCCCATTCACCTCCACGTCACCGGCTCCGAAGGCTCCTACATGGACACCTTCGCCATTCTCGACTACGTCCGCTGGATGAAGGAAGCGGGCTATCACGTCACCGTCGAGGTCACCGGCATCGGTGGCATCTACCAGGCTGTTCTCATGCAGGCGGCCGACGAGCGCGTGATGTCGCCCAACAGCTACCTCTTCCTGGAGGAGGACGACCCGCGGCCGTTCATGGCCAACACGGGCAACATGGACGAGCTTCTGGAGTTCTACCGCGGGCTGGAGCGGCACGGCTGGCAGACGCTCGTCGAGCGCTCCGGCGGCAAGATCACCACCGACGACCTCACCGAGCGCACCGGTTTCCAGCGCATCTGGCGCATGACCGCCCAGGAGGCTCTGGAGCGCGGGCTTGTGGACAAGGTCGAGGTGCGTGTGCCCGGCCGCGTGCAGCCGAACTTCCCGGTCATCGCGGTCCACGCGTCCGATTCGCCGGCCGTGCGTGAGAAGAAGGCGAATCTGCGCAAGCTCTACGCGGAAGCGGAGATGGTGCGTCTCGCCAATGCCGTCACGGACTTCGGCGACGACAAGGCCAACCGCATCATCTTCTTCAGCAAGGTCGACGGCGAGAGCGTCAGCGCCGCCTGCGACGCGCTCTACCGCTTCGCCAGCCGTCCCGGCTCGAAGATCGAGATCCTGATCAACTCCCCCGGCGGCAACGTCGTGGCCGGGATGATCCTGATCGAGACCATCGAAGAGCTGAAGAAGCGCGGCCACGAAGTGACCACCGTCAATCTCGGCCACGCCGCTTCCATGGCCGGCTTCCTGCTGCAGTGCGGCAACAAGCGGGTGATGGGCAAGAACGCCCGCATCCTCATTCACCGCGCCTCCACCATCTTCGGCAGCGGCAACTCGCAGATGAAGGATCAGCAGGAGTTCATCAAGCTGCTCGAGGCGCGTGCCATGACCGTCATGGCGGAGCGCTGCACCATGGCCGCCGAAGAGCTGCAGAAGAAGACGAAGAACGGCGACTGGTGGCTCACCGCCGACGAGGCGAAGGAGCTCGGACTCGTCGACGAAGTCCGCTAGGACACCGCCTCATGTCAGCTAACCGCGAAAATGCCATCGCTCAGGCGATTGCGGTGCGGTTGGCTGATGAGGCGCTTTTGAGACGTCCTGGAAAAATCCTGCTTGTCTGCCGGAATGAGCGAAATTCGCAATTTTGGCCATCCGGCGTCACGCCCACTCCAACCAGGCGAGCCTGAGGAAACGATGCTGGGAGGCTCTCGTGCGCAACGGGCGCGGATGCTCAGGCGTCCGGTCCGTGCGCACGAGGCCTTTCGGCAATCACCAGGCGTGCCTTTACGCGAGGTGATGAAGAATCGCACAACCGAAATTCGGCTGCGCGCCCAAGCCTGGGAGAAAGGAGAAATCGCATGCAGATTCTCACTGACTTCAAGAAGCTCGACGCAGCTGCCGCCCAGGACATGTTCCTCAAGCTCGCTTCCCGCGAGCAAGCGGAGCTCCTCCTGGCTTTGCCTCTCAACGAGCGGCGGCTGTGGGTGCGAGCGCTCGATCCCGCGGATGCCGCGGACCTGGTTCAGGAAATGCCGGCTCATGAGCGGGCGGGCATCCTCGAACTTCTCGACTGGACGACGCGCAACGAGGTCAACGTGCTTCTGGCGTACGAAGAAGACGTCGCCGGCGGCTTGATGAGCCCTCGCTACTGCCGCGTCCGCCCGGACATGACCGCCGCGCAGGCCGTTAGCTACGTGCAGAAGCAGGGCGTTCGCGGCGCCAAGACCATCAATTACGTTTACGTGCTCGACAACATGCAGCGCCTGCTGGGCGTTGTCACCATCCGCGAGATCCTGAGCGCGCCTGCCGACAAGAAAGTGTCTGCCTTCATGCGCACCGACCTCGTCACTGTCGGTGAGCAGATGGGACAGGAAGAGCTTTCTCGGCTCTTCGGCAAGCATTCGCTCATGGCAATCCCGGTTGTGGCGGGCGACGGCACCATGAAGGGTATCGTCACCGTCGACGACATCGTCGATGTCGTCGAGCAAGAGGCTACCGAGGACATTCAGAAGCTCGGCGGCTCGGAAGCTCTCGATCAGCCCTACCTGACCATCGGTCTGGGCAAGATGATCAGAAAGCGTGCCGTCTGGCTGACGGTGCTGTTTTTCGGTGAACTGCTCACTGCCTCGGCAATGGGCTTCTTCGAGCATCAGCTGGCAAGCGCGCTGGTGCTGGCTCTGTTTTTGCCGCTCATCATCAGCAGCGGCGGCAACAGCGGCTCGCAAGCGGCAACGCTGGTTATCCGCGCCATGGCTCTCGGCGAGGTCACGCTCTCCGATTGGTGGCGAGTGCTGCGCCGGGAAATCCTCACCGGATTGGCTCTGGGCGGCATTCTGGCGGCGATCGGCTTGGCCAGGGTTTTCATCTGGCAGGCTGCATTCGACGCTTACGGAGCTCAGTATGTGCTCGTCGGACTCACCGTTTCGCTCAGTCTGATTGCGGTAGTCCTCTGGGGAACCTTCGCGGGTTCGATTCTGCCCTTCCTGCTCAGGAAGCTGCGTTTCGACCCGGCTAGCGCCTGCACGCCACTGGTGGCTACGCTCGTCGACGTGACTGGGGTAATCATCTACTTCAGCATCGCCAGCGTCGTTTTGCTGGGCGGCAGGTAAGAGGTGAAAAATGCCAGACGACTTACCAAGTAAACCCGGCGGG
>DATNRC010000125.1:0-3689 GCA_036703705.1 Candidatus Obscuribacterales bacterium | reverse complement strand
TGGCCAGATCGGACCGGGCGCCCAGTCGGCGCTGCCGGCTCTTGAAAAATTGAAGGACCATTCGGATGCGAGCTTGCGGAACGCCGCCCAGAATGCCATAAGGCGAATCACAGGGGCAGAAACCGCCGGTCAGTCAGCGAGCCAATGAAGGATTTGACGGCGCGCAGGTTGCGCGCTGAAGAACAAGCGTAAAGCGAACGGCAGAGCACGCCTCATGCGGCTGCCTCCTTTTTTTCCGGCGAGCGCCCGGGCAGACGTTCAGGGAAAACCCCATCGATCTTGGCGAACGGCTGCACTAAATTAACGATGTCGGACTTGCCGACACGGCCAAGGTGATGTTGTGCATCGCCGCAACCGAACCTCACTTACTACAAAGACGAACGACTGCATCGAAGCCCGGCGCCGAGATTGACTGCTTGCCTCCGCTGAAAGTGCGCGCGTTCCGTCATTTTCAGGCACTGCTGGTGGTGCGGCGCTCCTGCCGCACATGCGTTTTCCTTTGCGAGGGCGAAACAATGATCGATTTAGATGCCGAACACAACAATCATTCGTCTGCTTCAACTGCTTATGCGGAGGCGGAGTTTGCCCATTTCGACGATGCCAATGTTCCTCCTTTGCCGGAGCAGGCTCACATATTCGGAACTCTTCCCGGTATAGCGGTCATGACTTTTGGTGTGATTGCGCCCGGGCTTCTCATTGCCGCGGCAAGCATAGCCTGTTGCGAAAGAATTACCAAATTGATTTTGAAGCACCCGCTGGAGACTCTTGTCGAGTGCGCCCTCGTGCTCCTCATTCCCATTGCCAACTATGCCGTTTGGTCGGCCATTTGCAAGAAAGACATGCGCTTTGCTATACGCAGGGGCATCATGAATGGCATGGCAATCGGTATGTCCGCATGCGTTGGCGCTATTGCCACGGCAGCCGTAATTCTCGGGTACGCCGCCTCGGATGAGCTGACCGGCAACCCTCACCCTGGCGCATTTACGAGCATTGCCGCGGCCTCCTGGTTTGCTTGCGCCACTGCAGTTTACCTTGCTGATGTGCTCAAAAAATCCCGCGAGCTCAGGAGTTCAAGATTGAGAACCGTCCTTTACTCAGCTCTCGGCGTGGTCATGGCGGTTGCTGCTTTTGCGGGGGCCGAGGCGCGTTCTGTGTGCATTCGCATCGCCGAATACATGGCCACTTCGGAAAAACAAGAAGAAAGAAAAGCCGGGCTCGATTTTTTGCGGGCGCTCAATCCGGAGCGCGATCTGATAATGGAAGGCGCCGACCCGCGCACTGCTGGAATTCCGGGGCTGTTCATCCGTATAGATAATGTCACTCAGAGGCAGCTCTATTTTGCCGTCACCGGCAAGCCCTATCGTGACGACAAATCGGCAAATTTTGCTGCCATGCCCGATGATTACCTGCGCAAACACGTTGTCGGATTGCCGGTCAATGGTCTCTCTTTGTTGAGATCGCAAATGACCGGCTCCGTAAATCCGGAAAGCTTGACTTCCACCATCGACTGGATTTTTGTTTTCAAAAATCGCACTTACAAGCCGGAAGAGGCTCGCGCCGAGTTCGGGCTGCCTGAAGGTGCTGTGATATCGGAAGTGACACTGTGGAAGGAAGGCAGACCGGTGAGGGCCAATTTCAACGCTTCCGGCAAGGCCGCCGGCGCATTTTCGCCCATGGTTGCCGGACACGATGCGCCGGCGATCGTTACCGATCTTGGACGCGGCCGTGCTCTCTTGCATTGCTATCCGGTGCCTGCCCAGGGCGAGCTCAAAATCGGCCTCAAGGTCCTGGTGCCCCTGAAGCTTCATGCGCTGACGGATGCTTCGCTGGCGCTGCCGAGATTCATCGATGCGAATTTCCAAATTCTCAATGACAACGTCTTCAAACTGAGGGCGCCGGAAACCATATCGCTTGAAGCGGACGGCATCAAATCTGGTACCACTCAATCGGGGGAGAAATCTCTGAGCGGACGGCTCAAGACTGAAGTCTTGACGGGGCCGGGACTTTCCGTGAGAGTGGCGCGGCCGGCTTCTCTCGGGCCAATCGCGGTGAAAGATCCTTTATCCGCCGGCGAGACCTATATAGTAGAAACGATAAGGAAGGTGGCGGCTCCTGTTCCGCGTCATCTCGTAGTCGTTGTTGACGGATCGCACGGGGTCAGCGAGCACGCGAGGGAAATTGGCGAGGCTTTGCAAAAGCTGCCGCCGCAGATAAGCAAGTCTATTGTCATCGCTTCCGACGAAAGCAGTGAGCCCGAGATAAAGCCCCTGTCCGAAGGGCTGTCTCTGCTTGCAAAAACTAAATTCAGCGGCGGGCAGGATAATCTGCAAGCCGTGGTTAAAGCAGCGGAAGCAGCCGGTGAGAGCAAGGGAGGCGCGGTTTTGTGGATACATGGACCGCAACCGAGCTTTAACAAAGAGATGTACATCATGTCACCATATACGGCACCACCCGCGCTGTACGAGCTGGCAATCGACAATGGCGCCATGGATGCCAATGAATTCTTCAAGAATCACAGGGAAATAGGACTGTTTACGGCAGTGCCGCGAAGCGCCTCGATTAAGGCGGATCTGGAAAGATTTATCGCCAAGTGGCAACCTGGCGGGACGGACTTCGTTATCGATCTTGCCGTCAGCAAGGACAAGCCGGCGGCAAAAGAGGGAGGAGAGAGGCAGTCTCTGGAATTATCGGCGCTGTATGCCAATGAATTGGTGCACAAGCTCGTGCGAGCGGGCGCCTACAGCCAGGCGGTGAGAGTGGCGGTGCAACACAGGATTGTGACACCTGTCAGTCTGGCCTCCGTTTTTGAAAGTGATGCTGCATATGCGGCCGCTCGCGACGGTCAGGTTGACAGCAGCACTAATTCGCCCTTTGCCCTGAGAAACCCTGAGGCAGGCGATGCCTATCGTCAAAACGCAAGCGCTCGGTCGGTTGCATCGACTGCTTATCTGGGCGGGCTGCGTCATGGGCAGGCAAAAAGCGGCACAGGAAGTGCATTGATGCACGGCCAGCAGGCGTACGGCAACACAATCGCCTTCAATTCAGGCGCAAAGCCTGGCCGCGCTGAGCAAACGGAAAACCAGTCGAGCGATTGGTCGGCGTCGGCCGTAGAGCAGGTGACCGCCGGCAATGAGGAGAGCAACGCTCCCCGCATAAGCGGCGCCACCAACGGCACGGTTGGACCGCAGGGCGCAGACGCTACTTTTATCACCGGCGTCAATACCGCCGGAGTGGTCAGGGTCAACAATCTTGCCAATCTTGAAGCCATGCTCAACATCTTCGCCACTCTCGGCATGCTGTTCGGCTTGGCGACCGGAGTGTGGCTTGCCGGCACAGGGTTCATGCGCATGATGGCAGCGCACAAAGGCAATGATGCCGGCGACAGCGGACACACACCAAGACTGGCCTGGGGAACCGCCCTCGTCATGTTCGGAATAATGCTTCCTGGAGTAATCAATTGGTTTGTTGCTTCCGCCCGCGACGCTAATCTCTTCAGCTAGCCCGCATGAAAGCAACGCATCAAAGTTTGTCGCGAAGGAGAGCCGCCCGAGAAACACCCTCGGGCGGTTTTATTGTGAGGCTGGTTTGTCCTTTATGCCGGTAAATTCATGCCATTTGCCGTCCGCCCCCAGGAATTCGCTCGGCCTGAAGCAACCTTTGTATTCCATCGATCGGCAGCCCTCGATGAA
>DATNRC010000124.1:0-9224 GCA_036703705.1 Candidatus Obscuribacterales bacterium | reverse complement strand
TTTCTCGACATCTTCGTCAGTGCGATGCCGTAATTGTAATGCGCGTCAGGCAATTGAGGAGCCAGTTGTACGGCGCGTTCGAGACGAAAGCACGCTTCTGCATTTTTGTTGTCGTGCAGCATTTGCGAGCCTTCATTCATCAGCGTAATGGCATCGGCAGTGTCCCTGGAAATATTCCTGCCGCTATTGTCGAACAGCTGCCCGCCTTGTTGCGCAGCCGCCGACAGATTATTTATCAGAAAAACAAAAGAGACTGCAACGGTACTAAATAAGGTGCGGCTTCTTTTGTTTTGCATCTTTCACCTATCTAATTTGAGCCGTTTTCGGAGCATCATCCAAACAAGCTATACCCGGCAATTGTTGCCCTTCCAGAAACTCGAGAGAAGCACCACCACCGGTGCTGACATGGGAAAATGACGTTTCGCTGATGCCGTGAGCTTTAATGGCGTTCACAGAGTCGCCGCCGCCAATGATTGTCACCACACCCTTCTTCGTCAGTGTGACGAGATCGTCGATCAATTTGAAAGTTCCCACATCATAACCATGTTCGAACACACCCATTGGTCCATTCCAAACCACGGTCTTACAACGTGACAGTGACTCGTTGATCTTTTGCGATGTCTTCGGTCCGATATCAAGCCCCATCCAGTTTTCCGGAATGGCTTCGATTGGCACGATCGTCGAGGATGGCTTGTCTCCCCCTTTCGGAAAGTTAGGCGCAACCACTACATCATTGGGCAGAACCAAATCGACTCCCTCCTGCTCGGCGGATTTCTCCAATTCCCGGCAATACTCCAGCCTATCATCTTCGACCAGGGACTTGCCGACCTCCAAACCGCGCGCTTTCATAAAGGAAAATGCCATGGCGCCGCCAATGACAAGCACGTCGACCCTGGTCAGCAAGTTTTGCAGCATCCTCATCTTGGAGGAGACCTTTGCTCCGCCAATGACAAATGCCACAGGGCGCAGCGGGTCAAGTGCCTGCGACAGCATCTTAATCTCCCTATCGAGCAAAAATCCCGCCACCGCCGGCTTCAAAAGATGAGCCACGCCTTCTGTGCTGGCGTGCGCACGGTGCACGGCGCCAAAAGCGTCGCTGACATACAGATCTGCCAAATCGGCAAGGGCTTCCGCGAAATGGCGATCGTTTTTCTCCTCACCGGGATAAAAACGCACATTCTCCAGAAGGCATACATCGCCAGCCTTCATTGCGTTGACCGCCTCTTCGGCCACTGGACCGACGCAATCAGAAACGAAATGCACAACGCCCAGTCCCTGATCGCTAAATATTTGCGAAACTCGCTTGGCTACCGGGCGCAGGCTGTACTTTTCCTCTTTCCCTTTGGGACGCCCGAGGTGCGACGCGAGGACCACCTTCGCGCCCGCGTCTTTCAAGAACTTTACTGTCGGAATGGTTGCGCGAATACGCGAATCATCGGCAACCGTGCCGTCCTCATGCTGAGGGACGTTGAAATCAACTCTGACGAGAACTCTCTTGTCCTTGAAGGACTCTGCGCCAAGCTGTGTAATCGTCTTTTTCATTCGCTTTTCTCCCGGCGTATTATCGGCTGAGCTTTAGCTGATTAGGATTCCTGTATCGGCAGTCTTGTATTCGCGGTCTTCTATTCGTGGTCTTGTGGTTTTGTATTGGCAGTCTGGTATTCGTGGTCTTTCATTCGTGGACTTGCATTGGCAGTCTTGGCATTGCTTTCCTCGCGGTATGTCTCAGAGACATAAAAAAGGGATCTAAGGACGGGAAAACGAGGAAATTATGTTTCTAGGACATATTTTTTCGAGAAAATTATGTTCATATGACATATGGCAAAAAACCCATTTACCTCGTCTCTTTTTTGGAGCATATCCTTCAAGAAAATTAGGTTCGTAGGATATGTGGCCAATGCTGGGACCAGTTCGCGAAACCGATATCGGAAGACCTACCCGGGAGTGCGAGCCCGACACTCAACCGATATCGGAGGACCGGTCCCAGCATCGCATTCCGACTTAGACTTTCACCGGAAGCTTGCTTGCTACCAGGCTGGCAAGCTCGATCAGTCTGTTGCTGTATCCCCATTCGTTGTCGTACCAGGCCAAGACTTTGACCATGCGATCAGAAACGACCATTGTCAGATCGGCATCGACGATGGATGAAAGCTTATTGCCTTTGAAATCGACGGAGACCAGGGGCAGATCCGTAACAGCCATGATGCCCTTCAACGACTTATCGGCCGCATCTTTGAGAGCCTTGTTGACCGCTTCTACGGTCACATCCTTCTTCACGGTCGCAACCAGGTCAACGATGCTTACGTTCGGTGTTGGCACGCGCATGGCAAAGCCGTTGAGCTTGCCTTTGAGGTTGGGCAGAACCAGTCCGATTGCTTTTGCGGCGCCGGTGGTGGATGGAATCATCGATTCAGCGGCGGCTCGTGCTCTTCTAAGATCTTGGTGGCTGGTGTCAAGCAAGCGCTGGTCGAGAGTGTAGCTGTGAATTGTGGTCATGAGACCGCATTCGATTCCGAAAGCTTCGTCGATCACTTTAGCTACCGGAGCCAGGCAGTTGGTGGTGCAGCTGGCATTGGAGATGATGTGGTGTTTTTCGGCATCGTACAGCTTTTCGTTGACGCCGAGAACGATTGTGATGTCTTCATTCTTCGCCGGAGCAGAAATGAGAACCTTCTTGGCGCCGGCGTGGATGTGCCCTTTCGCTTTCTCCGCTTCGGTGAAGACACCGCTGCACTCGAGAACGATATCTACTTTGAGCTTGGCCCAGGGGCAGTTGCCTGGCTCTTTCTCTCTGAAGAACTGAATAGTTTTGCCGTTGACTACAAGAGCATCTTCAGTGTGCGAAACGCTGTAGGGCAGCTCGCCAAGAATGGAATCGTACTTCAACAAATGGGCGGAAATGTCGAGATCTTGCAGCGGATCGTTGATTGCCACGATTTCGACGTCTTTCGCCGGGTTTTCCAGATATGCTCTCAAGGCATTGCGGCCGATTCGACCGAAGCCATTTATCGCTACTCTTGCCATGTTTAACTCCCTTACTGTGATCAGGTGCTGTCGCACCGATTGGCTCTCGTGCTTGCGAGTTTCAGCCAAAGAGGCTACGTTCCCGCCAGCGGCACATCGCTCGTCTCCGGAAGAGGCTAGCGCCTTAATCCACCACAGCCTCTACCAATACTGGCTCCGAAAGCGAAGGGTCACGAAGACACTTTCAGGCTTTTGGGCAGAAGCGCCGCTGTTGCGCCTTCTAGAGGATAGTATGAAATCCGCCAAAACTATTTTTCTTTCATGGTCTTTAAAGCAAATCGTCGACAAATCTTTAATTTTGGTGATATAAGCGCCGCCGGAGCCAGATTGCCGTTAACTTATACTTGGCTACCGCCTCTTCTTTGCTAAGCTAGAAGGAGCCGATCGTAGTCGAAGCGGACTCGGACCAATTGACAATTGAGGGTAATTCATGCGCGAACAGGTGGAAGCGATTCTGGAAAAACTGCGGCCGATGCTGATGATGGACGGCGGCAATATTGAGCTCGTTGACGTCAAGGACAATGAGGTTTATGTGCACCTCGTCGGCGCTTGCGGTATGTGCCCAAGCTCAACGATGACGCTCAAGATGGGAGTCGAGCGGGCAATCAAGGAAGAACTTCCTGAAATCAAGCGAGTGATTCAAGTCTAGGCTTGGTATCACTTGAGAAACTGTTGCCAGCATTCATACGGTGCACGGCATCTGTTTTGCTTGGCTCGAAGCCATCCCGCCGAGTTCTTAACAATTCAGGTTTGTGCGCTCTAGCCAAGCATGCGCCGAGCATTCTTGGCTCCTGATTTTCAGCCCAGCGCGCGCTGGATGCGTTCTCTGAAGTCAGAGCTGGTGTAGCTTTCTATTACTTTGTCCTGCAGATCGATTTGTTTTCCATCGGCCATCAAGCTGCCGAGAAAACGCGCCACCGCACGCTTGCTCTCGCGCACGCTCGCCGTTCCGTTACTGGCGATTTTGGAAGCGACCTCGTCAACGTAGGTCGGCAACTCCATTTCGCTGAACACACCATTTACGAGTCCGATTGCCTTGGCGTGCGCACTGGATATGGTGCTGGCCGTGAAGAGCAATTCTTTTGCATGATGGGGTCCGACGAGCGAAATGAGCCGGAAGATGTTGGCATCATCAAGGACTATGCCCAGCTTGGCGACGGGAATGCCAAAGTATGCAGGCTCTGCCGCATAACGCAAATCGCATGCGATCGAGAGCAAGCATCCGCCGCCAAGGCAGGCGCCTTGAACCACGGCGACAGTCGGCAGCTCGAAAGCAGCCAGATGGTCGAGCGCATTCTTGATAGGCATCCATTGCGCCGCTGCCGATTCTTTGCAGTCGATTGTTTTGAGGTCGTTCAGATCCGCTCCGGCACAAAAGGTACTGCCAAAGGAGCTCACAACAATCACCTTTGCGCCTGCTGTTTTGAGATCATCAAGCAGGGTCGGCAACGTCTCCCACATCTGCTTCGACATGGCGTTTTGAAAATCGGGCCGATTCAAAATGAGGCGACCGATATCTCCTTCAAGACGCGTCGACAGTTCCTGATTTGATAAGCCTTCAGCTGCCGGCATGCAATACCCTTGTCTGCGAGGCGTCTCCGCTTTGCGTTGCCGCTCACGGAATATCGAAAACGACCGGATCGCCTTCTTTTATGCCATGCGCTTTACAATACCCGCCATTGACTTCAATCACTTCGCTCGCCAGAAGACCGGGTCCTTCCGGATAGGTCGGGCATTTGCGCGGGTCTTCGGACTTGCAAGGTGGAACATTCTCGAAGATTTTTATGATCTTGCCGTCACGGACAAACAGCATATCAAGGGGGATGAGCGTATGGTACATCCAGAAGTTTATCGGCCGTGGCGGGCGAAAAAGAAACACCATTCCGGCATCTTGAGCGAGCGACGTGCGATACATCAAGCCGCGCTCAATCTCTTGCGGAGTCAAAGCAACTTCCAGCTTCACCACATGGTCTTTCCCAATTCGCACGGAGGGCATCTTCGCATCAGCTCTTCCGGCTTCGCCCGTGCTTCCCTGCGAAAACAATGCTGCCACTCCTATGACTGTGAGAAAGGCTAATCTTACTATGGCTTCCTTGCTGCGGCTCATTACCCACCATACCTGTCAAATGGTGACTTATGCATACAGATTGTACACCGCAATAGGCTGTTGCGCCGATGAAATCCAGCCGGAATGCTCTTGATAAGCATCTTTAAGACAGAAAGGTGATGCAAAACCATTTGCACCAAATTCGGTGCAGGAGGCGATCATTGGCAGTAATTGCCGTATCCCTGTACTCAACAATCGCCGTTGCGCCTTTGGGGCCGGAATTGGCGAAACTCAAAGATTCGAAGCCAAAAGTCCTGGGGCACCATTTCTGTCCACAGTAACACCGCGCAAGCGGACATTTTCGGCCCAGAGGGATTTGAGGCGAAGTAATAGGGTGTTCTGCGTGCCGTATGTGAGCTGACGGCTTGGAAATCCCTTATCCGCAGACTGGACGTGCTAATACCTCATGCGCCCCTAAATAGGCACCATATATAGCGCCAGAGAGAAGGAAGAACAAAAGGCGGACAGGCGGGAAGCCAGAAAGAAGAAGAAGAAGAAGAAGAAGAAGAACAGAAACAACGAAAGAGAAAGAGAGGAGAAACAGAGAAAGAGGCGACGAAGCGGGAAGGCAGAGACGTAGAGTGCGGAAAGGCCGGAGATTACAACCACCACATCCTGCTAAATGGTGTTTTCTTGTAAAGGAATTGGACTGTGCCCATGATCACCCCGCGCCTGCCCGGGTAGGAAACAGCCGTCACAGTGCCTGATGGATCGATGACGGCAGAAATTCCCGTATTGGTCGACAGAACCACAAATCTGCCGTTTTCGACCGCTCTGAAAACAGCAGCAGCGAGAAAATTCTTGTTGACGGAAGAGCCGTGAAACCAGCTCAGATTGGAGAGATTGACAAGCAAATTGGCTCCACGCCGGACTTCGCGAGCAATCAACCGGGGATAAATCAACTCGCTCGCGATGGATACTCCAACTTTGCCCCACATGCTCTTGATAAGGTAAGTGGACGGCGAGGCGACGAAATGAGCCTCACCTGCGGGCAACCGCTTCTGAATGTTCTGCGGGATATGCTCATTCAGAGACTTGAACAAAGCATATTCAGCAATTGGAATGAGACGCCGTTTGACATACAGGTTCTCCGCCGGCTGCTGCGGGCTGATGATGCGTGCAGCATTGACTCTCGCGTCCTTCACTGATTCGACGGTGCCGACGATTACTTCCTTCTTCTCACGATAGCTGATGTCTTTCAATCGGCTCAGCAAAAATCCCTGCACCATCTGCACCTGATTGACAACCCCTTCAGGCAGAACAATGAGAACCACCCCGAGATTTTTCGCCAGCGACGCATAGCGCTCACAAATTTCCGCAGGCGTCGCCGTTTTCAAGCGATCTTCTTCGACAGTTACGTTGCCCTGCACTACAGCAACAGCAATGGGCGGGCACTGAGGTTCGGCGGCCATCGCCCATTCAGGGCGTGTTTCCTGGGCGACGCGCTGCCATTCACCCGCTCCCCAAACAACCACACACGCCACCACAATTGATGCCACCAAAAAGTCGAATACCGAGCCCACCCGATCGGATAAGCGATCGATGCGCTCTTCTGGTTTGCGTCCGAGAGGGACAAGGTCCAATACCACTTCCGCCAGAGCAACATTGATGAGCACGATCAAGAATTCAACCAGCGCGCTGCCGCCAATGCGAGCAATCTGGATGAGCTCAGTAAACTTGCTCTGCGAATAAGCGAGTTGGTCGATGGGAATGCCGATGAAGAATTCGGAAGGACCAACGACCCACTGGAAATACAACCAAATGAGCGGCACACTCAGCATGTATGGGAAGAACGGCCGCCTGAAATACGGCAGATAGCCCGCGCGCAGCGGCAGACAATAGGCGAGGAATGAAAAACCGCCAATCAAAAGCGACTGATGCAGGGATTCGACCAGCCAAACGAGCGCCGATACTTGCACGCCTAGCCAGTCATCAATGCCCAGCCAGCGCAAGGGAAAGAGCCCGAAATACCAGCTCAAAGCAACAAGGTGGTAGCCCATCCCAAAGGCAAGGCCGGTGAAGAGCGCATCTCTTTTACCGATGCAAGACCGAAGAAGCACCAAAAGTGGTGCCAGGCCAATCCAGGCCAGCCACGATATGTCGAAGCCCGGGCTCGACAAGCCGAGTATGCAGCCAAAAAAGAACGCCAGGGTGATCCTTCCGGACCAGCTGACCTTCTCGAGAAGGCCGGGCACCGGCTGGAGGCTAATGTCCTTCAAAACCAGAGGGCCGCTCTGCATTTGACCCTGTTCCCGCCTGCCCCATCGAACTAAAGTATTTTGCGCCATCGATGACAATGTTACACTTTGCTCGTGGTTAAGCTCCAGTCGAACACTGAATATACCAGAGAGATGCCATTGCTATACGTGCCATCGTTTAACCAGGCACCTTCACGGAAGCTGGAGTTCTACTCTGCTCGGGGTTGCAAGACTTACTTTCCGAGACACACCGCCTCCTCCGAGGCGGTAGGCGATACTCTGCGCGCACGCTGGGGAAGCATTCGTGAGTGACCAGCTGACTATCATGGGCATAGACCCCGGCACGGCCACTGTCGGCTATGGTGTTCTCAAATTTTGGCCGCGCGACAATTTTGAATACCTTACCTCCGGCATTATCCATACGCCTTCGACGCTTTCCGCTGGAAAACGATTGAACATGATTCGCTGCGACCTGGAGTGCCTGCTCAAAGATTTTACGCCGGACGTCCTGGTCGTGGAAGCAATTTTCTTTTTCAAGAATGCAAAAACCCTTGTACCTGTAGCACAAGCCAGGGGCGTTATCCTGGAGATCGCCGCGGCACTCGACATCAAAACAGTTGAGTATTCGCCCGTACAGGTCAAACTTCATCTCACCGGCCACGGCAGGGCAGAAAAGTCAGTCGTCCAGTCTTCCGTTGCCAGATTGCTGGGATTGCCCCAAATCATTCGTCCCGATGACGCTTCTGATGCGCTTGCGCTCGCTGTTTGCCATGCCCGTCTTGGCTTCGTCAGCGAGGGACCGGCCGGCGCCATTTTCTCGATCTGACCTCAATCGTTTGCAGCACCCGACGTCCCATACCTCAACGATTTATCGCTTGAGTCGGGAGCGCAAGCTTGGTCAAAGAATATGTGCGCCAGATCAAAGGATGATTGCGGTTAAAAAAGCTCAGAGCGGCACGGCACAGGGAGTCGGCGGAAACTTGAGAAACTTTATGAGGACCACACCGCCAGAGGCGCCCGGAGTAGCGCGTGTAGCTTGGCATAAGCTCGTCGTCGAGGGGCGCGTCAAGTCGCCGGCATTGGGAAAGCACGTCGATCCTGAACTGCAGCCGAGCGGAGGCACGGCATAAACATAATCGCAATTAGGATTGCTGCCGCAAGTCACCACGTTACAGCAGGGGCAATTGAAAGGATAGACCCCCGGATTATTGTTATTGGCAAACAAGAACTGTTTGGTTGCTATCAATTGAAGATTTGAATTACCTGTCGTGGCCCATTTGTAGCCGGCATTATTCTCCAGATCCATCGCTATGGATGCGTTGAGTCCATTAATGCAGCTGATGTTGCAAGCTTCATTAGAATTAGAGGCGACGTTCAATGTAAACTCCGCCAGATTGGCGCCGCAAGGATAGTCAGTCGTCGGACAGGGCGTACCCGTTCGCGGTCCTGTCTTATTAGGAAGTCCAAAACTGAAGTTGCCGCTCAGATAGCCCGGAGAAGTGTTCGTGATCACATCCTTTCCCGCGAGCAATTCGGCATACCATCCACCGCCCGATGGAATGAAGAACATGGTCTGGCTGGGAGCACCCGGGTAGGGCCACCAGCTCGGCGTTTGGAAGACTGTGCTCGGATCGACATTCAATGCCACCCATGCCCAAACAGTTTGACTGGATCCGTTCTTGACCCGAATCCGGGTGTCGGTATAACCAGGATTCGCCGCCACCGTGAAGTCCAGGCTGCCGGCCGGGGACTCCTTCCCGGCTGCAAAGAACTTTGTTGCCAGTGCCTTTTTAACCGGCGTTTGATTGATACGGATGTCATCTATGCGAAAGCGCCCGGCTGCCTTCTCAGCCGGCGGCACAATCACTATCTCGCGCACAGAGCTGCCGGAAGGT
>DATNRC010000123.1:0-4687 GCA_036703705.1 Candidatus Obscuribacterales bacterium | reverse complement strand
GGCTCGTACGCGCTTGCGGCATCTTGCGTAGCCACCATCTTCCTCGTCGGCAGCTTAGTCGCCTGCTTCATGCCCAAGCCGCAGCCGGAGCTGCTGGAGGACGGTGCGGAATAGGTGGCTCTGATGTCTACGACGCGGCCTGCTCGTGATCATCCAGAAACAAGTTAAAGCTCGACCGCAAAAAGTTTATACGCCTGTAACAACGGCAAGCTATCTTGAGGGCAATTCCTTCCCTGCACATGCACTTACTATCCGTTCACCGCGTCAACCAGCACGTTCTGGTACAGGGCGCCGAAACGGTCTCAATACGTCACCCGCCTCTAATCACCCCTAAGGAGAGCCATGGGTTTCGATACACGCATCGCCGAAAGCGGCGCTACCACGCAAGGCGCAGAAAACCTCGCATCTGAAAGGTTGAGCAGCTTTGCTTCGACGCTGATGACTGAGTATTCTAAAGCAAGGGCACGAGGAAATCATTCCCCAGGCTCCGGCAACCAGGACATTGTCTTTTCGGATCTAACAGGAGGAGCTGAGGCGACAAGCCGCATGGCATCGGCTCATCTTGACGGCGGACCGGAAGCTATTCAATTACGGCAAAATCGGGCAGAGTGGCGCAGTCCGGCAGAAGGTGCGCAGCCGTCTAGTTTGGAGAAGGAAGGCAGAAAGGGCTTCTCGATAAGGGAGGGGACATCGCTCATCGAGAAGCCCCTGTATGCTCCCAAAGATGGTCGGCTCTCTCAAAATGCAGACTCAGCAAGCCGTCTCAGTTTTCCAGGCGGCGAGCTCAATTTTGATACGGACGTCCTATACGGGCAGCGCCATCTGGCTGCGGCGGAACTCGGCTGGAGCACCGCGAAAGCCGAGCGTGCTCAACGACCTCATGAGCCTGAAGATCATGTTCACAGCTTCTATCTGGACGGCAGCCAGTCCCATGATGCCCCGCATTACGCGGCAAGGGCAGAATTGCAGGCAACGGGACGGCAGTCAGAAGTCCTTCGTGCCGGCGCGTCCCTGTCACCGGAGGAGCAGGCCGCCATGATAATGAAGGACTTCATGGAAGCATTTCAGAGAGCGCTTCAGGAGAGCGGCTCGTGGGCGAATCCACAATTGTGGCAAAACTTCTGGAAATACTTGTGGGAAGCCCTGAGTCGCGACCTTAGCGGCGGAGGTCCTTCGGGAGGCACAGGAGACTCGGGGACTGTCGGCGGCGGCGGCGATTGGGGAGATGCTGGAGACACCGGGCAGGGTGGTGGCTGCGGAGATACGGGTGGTTCTGGAGACTGGGGAGATGCCGGTGATTCAGGACAGAACGACAACTCCGGAGACTGGGGCGATACCGGAAGTGACGCAGGCGATACTGGTGACGCGGCCGACGGCAGTGGCGATGTAGATGAAAACGGCATTAGAAGGGCCAGCGATGCGCAAATTCAAGAGCTGACCAATCGTGTTCAGGTTGAGTCGGGCGTCAGCGACGCCTTCGTGCGCGAGGTAACCGCCAGCTTCAAAAACCTTCCTTACGGCGTTGCCAAAGCATTGCTTGATACCAACGCCAAGATCTGGGTGCAGCGAGATTCCAATTCGTTTGCGCCGGGAGCCGCAGGCACTTTCGAGCCCGGCGTCAATCGAATAAGAATCTTCGAGGCACAATCGAGAGGCATGGGTGGCGCTGTCTTTGCTGCCGAAGCCGCTCACGCCTTCGACCTGGAAGTAGCAGGAATATCATCGAGCACGCGGTTTCAAGAAATATGGAACAATCGCCTCGGCAATCCGCCGGGCGGCTTTCACACGCCCGTCGAAGCCCAGATGGCGGCCCTCATCAATCTCATGGGTTATCGGGATCCGCGTGCGGAGCAAACTCTGAGCGTCTTGCCCGGGCTTCGCGATTTGTGGATTGATGTGCTGAAGAGATATCAATAGTCCGTGGCAGGTCGTCGGCAGCGCCGGGACACTGCTTGTCCCGCTCAAAAGAACAGCCGACGGACGTGGTATATGTACTGGTGACCCACCAGCTGCACCAAGACTGATGCCGCACCATATCACCGTAATCTCGACGACTGCACCGCCAAATGCCAAAGATACTTCTTGTTGAGGATGACGCAAAGCTCGCCAACATGGTGCGCAACTGGCTCAAATCGCAGCTTCACATCGTGGATGCGACGGCGTCGGGTGAAGAGGCGCTGGAGATGCTGCACCGCTACCCTTATGATCTCGTCATTCTCGACCTCATGCTGCCCGATCTGAGCGGTCTCGACGTATGCCGCAAATACAGAGATGCCGGCGGCAAAACGCTTATTCTCATGCTCACGGGCAAACAAACAGTTTCCGACCGAGAGACAGGGCTCGATGCCGGGGCCGATGATTATCTGACAAAGCCCTTTGACGTCCGAGAGTTATCAGCCAGAGTGCGCGCTCTTTTGAGGAGAAATCCAGGTCTTCTTGCCTCGGACACGATTAAGATCGGCGAGCTGGAGCTCGACGCCAAAGCGCGAACGGTTCTCAAAAGCGGCAAGCAGCTCGATTTAGCGCCCAAGGAATTCTTGCTCCTCGAATTTCTCATGCGCAATCCCAATCAAGTTTTCAGCACCGAAGCACTGTTCGACCGCGTCTGGAAGACGGATTCCAACAGCTCGCTCGATACCGTTCGCGTCTATGTGAGCAGAGTGCGCAACAAGATTGGCGAGGAGATAGACTCACCGCGCCTGGAGACATTGCACGGCATCGGCTACAAACTGGTCGTGAAGGACTCTTGAACTGTCAATCAACCATCACGGTCAACAGAGCATGTGGCATCGACACACCAGTATGATTTGATATGGCTCCACCCATTCCCCTTAACGAGACCCGCCTGTCGCTCTTTCGAAAAGGACTCTTGCTGCTGGCGGTACCGCTCATCTTGCAGATATGTTTTCTCACTGCAATGGGCCTCCTTCTTAAAGAGGCCGAGCAGGAGATCGACCGCGAAAGGCAAACGCGCGAGACATTTGCCAGAGCGACAGAACTCAGCAATGCCATTCAGGAAGCCACTGTTGCGCTCGGCGTATACAGCACCAACAGAAGTCCGATGCAAAGCAACGAATACAACGCCAGCCTGGAGAAAAGCCATGAATTGCTGGGCGAGCTTAAGCAACTTCTGCACACTCAAGATCAGCAAATCGCTAAGAACATCGAGAGTCAGGCCAACAACGCCCTTACCGCGCTCCAGAATGCTCGCCAGGGCATAGACGACGAGAGGCGCGACATCGGGCAGTTTCGCATGCGCCAGCTGCTGAAGGAAATTCGCTCATTCTCCGCGCAATTCGGCGAAAGCCTCGGGCAGCTGGAAGCAAAAGAGCAGGAGCTGGAAAAGACGGGCCGCCGCACAACAGAAGAGACGAGAAACGCCCTGCAATCTACACTCTTTGCCGGCACCGCCATCAGTGTCATCATCACGATCGCCATGGCGCTGGTATTTTTCCAGCGCATCACACGGCGTCTGGCAATCATTACTGACAATTCGTTGAAGCTGGCAGCGGGGCAGCCGCTCAACCCGAGGATGGAGGGAGAGGACGAGATATCGCATCTCGACAGTGTCTTTCATGAGATGTGCGCAGCCATCTCCGAGGCGCAGGCTAAAGAGCGGGCGATCATCGAAAACTCCGCCGATGTCATTTGCTCGATCGGCGCCGATGGCAAGTTCACCGCTGTCAGCGCATCATCAGAGCGGCTGTGGGGGTTCGAGCCTCATGAGCTGCTCGGCCGCAATTTCAGCGCTTTGATCGACGAGCATTCGCGCGCCGCCACAAACGCCGCCATCGAAAGCGCCGTTGCCTCGAAGTCCGCTCAGCTCATCGAGAATCAACTTATCCGCAAAGATGGAAGCCGTGTGGACATGGCATGGTCGGTAGCCTGGGTCGACAAGGAGCACTCGCTTTTCTGTGTTGTGCGCGACATATCAGACAAGAAAAAACTGGAGGAATTGAAGCAGGAATTCATGGCTATGGTCAGCCATGATCTGAGAACTCCTCTTTCTTCGCTGCGCTTCTTCCTGTCTCTTTTGGGTGAAGGCTCCTTTGAAGGGTTGCCTCCGGATGTAGTGGCGAATGCCCGCGATGCAGAGGGCGAAGTAGCACGCCTGATTCAGCTGGTGAACAGTCTTTTGGAAGTAGCGAAAATGGAATCAGGGCAGCTTAACGTCAGTTTGAAGCCGACCGCAATGGCGAGCGTCATCGAACGATCGGTTGCCGCCGTCAAAGGCGTGGCGATGAGTCAAGACGTCAATCTGTCGGTGCCCGAGACCGACACCTGCGTGCTGGGCGACGAAGACCGCCTGGTTCAAGTAATGGTCAATCTCATGTCGAATGCCGTGCAATTTTCCCCTGCCGGGAGCTGCATATCAATTCACGTGGACAACATGGGCGATTGGGTCCGTCTGCGCGTCTGCGATCAAGGTCCTGGCATCGGCAAAGAAGATCAAACGCGCATATTCGACAGATTCGAGCAGGGAAACCTGTCAAACGCGCGCATCAAAGGCGGTGCTGGGCTGGGGCTGGCGATTTGCAAAGCCATAGTTGATGAGCATAAAGGAACGATTGGCGTGGAAAGTAAGGAAGGGAAGGGAAGCATGTTTTGGGTCAAGCTCCCTGCTGCAACTCCTCAGGACGCATTGCATGGCTCGGCGAAAGTCTAGGCGGTTGGCAAGACATCGGCT